>JAEUUR010000027.1 GCA_016787465.1 Saprospiraceae bacterium
GGTAAGAATTGCCTACGGTACCGACGAGCCTTGGGTTGGTAATGCTTGGGTACTTAGAGCCACAGGTTTAACTTCGCTTGGTGGTATACCGCTTGGTACTATTTATGTCAATCATGACTCAACATCATTAGTTGTTCCTGAAACTGGATGGGAGGCTGTTCCTCAATTAAATTCATACGGATGCAGCCCAAACATTTCTATTAAATGCAACTAACATCGTTTGTAATGAAGATTTAGCGATTTGTTTAAAAAGAAATTTGAATTTTGAAACAGGCTTGTAAGAGCCTTGAAAAGGGTCTGAAAGTCCATCAGGCGATTCCATTCAGTATCTTATGAATTCAATCGCCTGATGGTTGTAGATTCAGGTCTATTGCTTCTTCGTCGGCCGCATCTGAATCGTACTTGGCGCAGGGTTTGACCGACCGCTGGGCGTCGTTTTTGTCGGAGCCGGCGCCGCTTTTTGCGGTTGTGGTTGCGCTTTTTCGGGTTTGGCGCTGGTAAGAAGCCCAAGTTTTATGCGAATATCTTCCGGGATCGCTTCTTTCGGCAGCGTGAACGAGATGGTGTTCAGGCGCATGTACGCATCTGAAACGTACACATAACCTTTGTACTGAGAGATCGGCCCCCAGGAGTTTTTGACCACATAATAGGTGCCGCTGTTTTTTTCATCGAGCAAACCCACGATGTGCATCAGGTGGTCGTCCATGGTTTCCTGGCTGTCGAAAAGTTCCTGACGATATTCCTGGGTAACATCTACCTGAGGTTCCACCATTTTGAAACTGTTGCTGCGTTCGGCGGTGCTTTTTTTCTCCCAGGGCGTTTTAGGCACGATAGCGATGCCATTGTTCGCTGAGAACCCGCCGTTGCTCACATCCGCATCCCATTCCAGGGTATAACCTTTTTCCAGGGCGCTTTGGGCGCAGCGCATCATTTCGTTGATGGGCATGTTGTAAAATTCGCCGTTCGACCAGTTGTCCGGAATTTCAAGGATGAACTTTTCCCAGAAAGGCTGGTGCGTGAAGGACGTGATCGTTACATATTGATCGGGATTGATGCCCATGAACTCGCGGTAGGATAGGGGGCTGTACACGCCGTTGTTGTAAGCGAATTTGTTCGTGACAGGCCCGAATTCAGCATCAAGTATAGCGTCGATTTGTGAAAGCCAGGAGGGGTCGAGTTCTCCCTTTTTGCCTTGCTCGGCAAACTCCTTGCATTTGTCGGCCAGGTTTTTTACCAATTGGCCGTGGTTAAAGGGTTTGGATGGGTCTTTCCGGCCGGGGTACACATTCTCAGGTACCACGCCGTACCGTTTGATGGCGTTCAAATAATCATGCGCCAATCCGCCTTCGCCAAATTGAGCATGGCCTTGACGGCGCACGTAATTCTCACATTTCATCCGGTAAATGTGCCGTACAACCCACATTTCACTGAAATCAGCTTCTCCTTTTCCGGCACGTAAAGCTTCGCTTTCTAAAAAAGAAGCTGTGCTGAAAGCCCAGCAAGTGCCGGTTTGATCCTGGCTTTTCACCGGGGTGGCCGCGTGGCGTTTGTACTCTTTGAATTCGTAGGGGTCGGAGCTTTGGGCAGATACAGAAATGCAAGCCAAAAAAAGGATGCAGAAAATGCCAGGATGCTTAAGCATGTAGTTTGAATCTATTTTAAATGAATTGAAACGCACAAATGTACGTCAAACGCATGTGGTTCGGACAGGCAAATGCGCCTTTTCCGACGGGAGCGCCATTCAAACCGGAGAATTACAATTGATTTGGAGTAAATGCAGATAAATTGACCTTGTGGCTCCGGGTTTCTTGGTTCGGGGTTTGGGCAAATAGATTTTTGAAATTATTTTTGTGGCTCACACCAAGGTTCAATAGCCTTGCAAATTGTCATCGGTGATTTAAAAATTGACTTTAGTAACCAACAAATTCAACATTTTAACTACTTACTCATGAAAAAAACATGTACAGGAATCAGTATTTTCCTTTGGGCAATTCTGACTATTCAAGCCCAAACCAACATTCCTAAACCAACCTACACGCTTACAAAAACTGCCATTTCATCCGACTCCAGCCTGGAAAACTCGCTTGAACTTTTTAGTTATTATAACTCAGAGGGTCATCTTTTCGAAGAAAAAGAAAACGGGTGGAATGGCACAGACTGGGATTTGGCGGCCCGTATTTACTACACGCTCAATCCGGCAGGCAAACCGTTGGAACAGTTGCGTATGCGTTGGGATGATGTGAACGCTTCCCTGGTCAATCAGCGAAGGAATACATACGAATACCACGCCAATGGCGAATGGAACTACCGTAGGATAGATGTATGGAATTCAGGTCTTTCCAATTGGCGAAAATCGAATGAGCGTTTCATTGAATTTACGGCTACAAACAAGACTTTATCCGAAAGACTGGATATTTTTGGATTGAACGGTACTCAAACCGGTGGTTTTTTTGACCATTTTACTTACGATGGCATGGATAGAGTAATTGAAAATATTTATCAGGACTGGAACGGCTCTGAATGGATAAATTATCAAAAAATCACCTACAACTATTCAGGCAGCAGCGAGAACTATGATCATGCCTTCGTTCAGGATTGGGATGTGGCGCAGGGTGTTTGGGGAGCGCCTAGTCAGAAACTTACATTGACCCTGGCACCTAACGAGCAGACCATAACCTATGAAGATATCATAAATGGCATCCTTTCCCCGAATTTCAGAATCAAGATATTGAATAATGATGACGATCAAACAATATCACAGACAACACAGGAATTCAACGCTGCACTAAACGATTGGGAAACCACCTTGAAACTCGAATACACTTACAACCAAGACAAATCACTGGAAACTTTCAAAATTTTTAATACTGATTTTGGAAGTGGCATCCTGTACCTGAATAGTTTGTCAACCTACGGCTATACTAATTTCCCCGTGCCTGTTCATACACCGATTAGCAATCTGGACGCTCGCGTATTCCCAAGTTTAACGACAGATAAAGTGTATGTTTCCCTCTCGGACACCGGTGGTAAAGCGTATGTCGCACTTTTAGACAGTCAGGGAAAACTAATCAGGCAGATAAATACGGTTGATCCATATGTGGAGTTTTCTCTCCAACAACAGCCGACAGGCGCCTATTTTATACAAATCGTGCAAGGCGGACTCATGAAAACCTTTGCAGTCCAACGACAATAGAACCAGATAACAAGGTTAAAATACAAGGCCGTGGTTCACTCAATTAGAACCACGGCCTTGTATTTATTGTAATTGCCATAATCCGCACATCCTTGATCAAGTCCATCCGTTCTGAGGAAGCGGATGGTTTTACCTTCGATGGTTTCCGATTGGTGCAAACCTGCTGGGTTGCTGTTGGTGGTCAGCACGATGGTGGTATCGAGGCCGTTTTGAGTGCTGATCTGTATGGTCGCATTCACTGCCCCTTCCCAAATGCAATCTGTGTAGCATGGACAACGATATTCTTCTGCCCCAATGAAACATACCGAGAGCTGATGATCGGTAAAATATACGCAACTTTGCCAGGCGACAGGCGCTTCATCTCCGGAAACGGGTGTGTGGGAGTATTCTGTTTTGCTGTTTTTGCACGCAATTTGCAACAGAAAAATTATGGAAAGGAAACCAATTGACGTTTTCATGTGAAACAGTTGTTTGTGAAATAGACAGATTAGTTTTGAAAAAGGTTTGGTGCCCGTGCAAATAACCTCCTAACGCATACATCATTTTTAATCATGAAAGCAGAATTTATTATCGTCGTGTACAGCAACGCACATTATATGGATGAAAGCGAAGCTTATTCCCTGACCGGATTTGCCAGCTATACCGAAGCGTTGGTCAAATCCAAAGAAATTGTAGAACGAAGCCTCGAAGAATTGTATAAACCCGAAAACAGCGCTTCCGAGTGGCTCAGTGCCTATAAAATGTTCGGCGACGACCCGGTAATTGCCCCAACGCCGGCTAGCGAACCGCCTTTTTCTGCCTGGGAGTATGCATCAACTTATGTGGCGAATCGAGCAAACAGGGAATAATAATTTTTACAATTGGATTAAACCTTTTGAAATTCATTGATCTAAGCTATTTTTAGCCTTCGAAAGTTCCGCTAACCATTAATGGTCAATTTGTTCTGCGTATGAAAAGGAGAAATTTCCTCAAAGTATTGCCTGCTGCAGGCGTTTCATCTTTCGCCATAAACGGGTTTTCCATCCGCCCATTTGCAAACAGTAAAATTGAAAAAATACTGGCCGATTGCGACGGCGTGGAGGACCGGGCACTGGTACTGATCCAGTTGAAAGGTGGAAATGACGGGCTGAATATGATCATTCCGGCAGCCAACTTTGATCGATATGCACAACTTCGACCAACTACACGCATCAGCGATACCGCTTACATCCCGCTGGATAATACTTTGCCAAATGATAGCCTGGTTGGGCTGCATCCAGCTATGACATCGGTGAAAGCCATGTACGATAATGGCATGGCCAATGTCATACAGGCCGTCGGTTATCAGAGTATGAACCAATCCCACTTCAAAGGAACGGATATTTGGTTGTCGGGGGCTGATAGCAGTATTGGCGCAGAAACGTCCACGGGCTGGATGGGCCGCGCCCTGCAAGCGTTTTATCCGGATGTTAAAGGCGCACCGATTCCTTCCATGCCCGATCCGCTGGGCATTCAACTCGGCGATCCGAACACCTCTCTGGGTTTTCACACGGAAACAGAACATCAGAATTCTATCAACCTGAGCGGCCAGGACCCCGCCGGGTTCTTTTCATTGATACAAACCATCGGTGGAGCGCCCATTCTTAATGTGCCAGACAGCGACCACGGAATCGAACTGGAATTTATCATGGGCGTCGAACAAAGCATCAACTTATACGCTGCGCGTATTTCAGAGGTGTTCAACGCCGGATCCAATGCGATTACTACGTACCCGAACAATTCGCTTGCTAACCAGTTAAAAACGGTGGCCCGAATGATCAAAGGCGGGTGCAAAACGAAAGTTTTCCTGTGTCAGATCGGTGGCTTCGATTTGCATAGTGCCCAGGTCGACTCCGGCGATACCGGCCTTGGCGCCCACGCCACGCTCCTGCAAACGCTTTCTGATGCGGTTAAAATTTTCTTCGACGACCTTCAGGCGATGAGCCTTGCCGATCGGGTATTGGCATGTACATTCTCCGAATTTGGCCGCTGCGCCAAAGAAAACGGATCATTCGGCACCGATCACGGTACCATGGCGCCTATGATGATATTCGGGAAAAACGCCAAAGCCGGCGTGCTGGGAACCAACCCGGATTTGAATGACCTGACAACGGATAACCAGATCAAGCACATGCAATACGATTACCGCCAGGTATTCGGCACTTTGTTGCAGGATTGGTTGGGTGCAAATCCGTACGTGATGGAGGAGGCGGCATTCACCGGATTTGAAAAAATCAAACTGGTGGATCGCGATTACCGCGTTGATTCGAGTTGCCTTTGGGGCGGCGCACCGATCATCATCGATGGGTTCAAGCCGGTATCCATTTTCCCGAATCCTGCAGCAATTGGCGCCGAAATTTCTATTGAAAACAGAACTGACGCAGCTTATACCGCGCTGGTTTCTTTGCACAGTATAAGTGGTAACTTAGTCGCTTCCAGGAAGGAAACTATACAGCCTGGGTCAAATTTCTTTTACCAGGATGTGTCAAATTTGCCGGATGGAATGTACTTTGTGCGCATTCAACATCAATCCACCGGGAAAGCGGATGTGGTCAAGTTGAGTGTAGCAAAAGGCAATAGCACGCGTGGTTCCCGGTAAAACCGTGAAAACGTATGACACCGATCAGAATTGCTCTTTCAGATGATCAGGAACTTTTTATCGAAAGCTTAAGTGCTTTATTATCGAACCTCCAGGGTGAAGTGGAGGTGGTTTGGAGTGCCAAAAGCGGCGAAGAAACCTTGGAAAAAGTGGCCAAAGACTGCCCTGATGTCTTATTACTCGATTATTTTTTTAAAGGTAAAACCCTGGATGGCGGCGAAACCTGCCGGATTTTGCATGAAATTTACCCAGAGTTGGGTATTTTGATGCTTAGTGTCAGTTGTGAAATCTCCATCATCAGGCAAGCGCTGCAAAACGGAGCCTCCGGCTACGCATCCAAAGATATTGGTAAAGCCGAACTCGTACAAGGTATACATACGGTGGCATCAAAAGGCCTTTTTCTGGACCAAACGGCACTCAGGGAAGTCGCAAGCGTCATTTGTTCTGCCACAACTTCCGGCAGTTTGAAAAATGCCACATCCAAAACTTTAATTACGCCAAGAGAACTGGAAGTTGCGCCGTACTATGTGAAAGGGAAATCAGTGCGGGAGATTGCAGAATCCTTATTTATCAGTGAGGATACAGTAGAAAGCCATATTAAAAATATCCGGTCGAAAACCGGCGCCACCAGTAGGTACGAAGTAGGGGAGTGGCTTAAAAAGCATGCCTTGTGGCAGGAATAACAAATCGGGGTTACAACTCTGCTTTAGGAATTTCAATACTGATAAAAGTACCCTTCCCCGGTGCAGTTTCGAGGTGAAAATGCCCCCGAAGGGTGTCGACGCGGTGTTTGATATTCGATAATCCGATACCATCCGAATGGTTATTTTTCAGGTCGAATCCGGTACCGTTGTCTTCAAGTGTAATCAGCATTAGGGTGTCATTTTCAAGTACTTGAATCGTTAGTTCCGATGCTTTGGCGTGTTTCAGCACATTGCCGGTAAGTTCTTGAATAACCCGAAATACATGGATACCTGCGATGGTTTTAACGTTTTCAAGCGGATAGTTGGAATAAAAGTGTACAATTAACCCTTGTTGAGTTCGCTCTGCCCGAATCGCCAATTCTTCCAGGGCAGCTCGCAGACCGGTTTTTTCAAGCGTTTTTGACATCAGGTCGTGAGAGATGCTGCGCACTTCTTTAAAGGTATCGTCAATATCGGAGGCAATATCGGAAGCTTGTGCGGCGAGGTCTGGATTTTTTTGTTGGAGCGCTTCTGTCAACGAGTCCATTTTCATGTTAATGGCTGCCAGGTTTACGCAAGCCCCGTCGTGAAGGTCGCGCGCGATGCGTTTTCTTTCATTCTCAGCACCTTCCACGAGGGCATTGAGGTTGGCTTCCCGAGCTTTTGCCAGTCGAATTTGCGCTTTTTGCCCCTGGTCAATCAATCTCAAATACCTTCTGGTCGAAATACTGAACACCAGCATCATTTCCAGAAAAAAGGCGGCAATTACAAGGGGGGAGAGGAAAAACGTATTAGCAATGCCACAAACTGTAAGTACCTTATCTGCTAGATCAAGATCTATCCAACCCATTCCCAAGCGTTCCAGCCAGATGATACCCGTGTATTGTTGTGATGTGATGGCTACCCCCAAGACATTTAGTGCGACGATAATATAAAGCCAGGTTAACTTTCTAGAAGGGCGGAATAACAACGAATAAAAAAGCCATCCGATCAAAACCAGGCAAAAAAGCAGCAAAATGCCGAAAAATGGGTAAAAAACCCATCCGATAAAAAACCAACTTTCCAGGGAACGGTGTACCACTAAAATCAAAAAAGTAAAGAAAAAGACCCTGGTAGCCCAACCTACCACCTGATTTAAGCGCGGTGAAACACGGGGTAAGTCGAAATAGTATCTAAAAAATTGAATGCCGAAAATCAAGCGAAGAATATTAAGCGCCATGGGCACTATAAATTGCAAATCCGGCGTATTGGGCCAAATAAATTTGAATCCCAATCCAAGGTGCGCGGGTATGAACAGGGTGGTGAGCAGTACGTAAATGAAGTAGTTCCAGTGAAATGGTTGTTTGATAAAAGCGATAAGGATGGCGATTAAACCGAGGAACAGTACACAAAAAGTGTAAAAGACACTCATTAGAATATCCACATTCCGTTGTTGTATTTGGAGGCGTTCTTCCCGCTCAAAAAAGAGAATGCGTAAGGTGATGGGGTATTCAGAAGTAACTTTCAGGTAGCACCACACGGAATTACCCTTTGGTATTTTGACTGGGAAAAGGAAATTTCTGTTCTGTGCGGATGAATTGGAAGTGTCCGGACGTTGACCGTATCGGAATGTAGCGCCAGTGACGTATGATTTTTGCACCTTCCCTAAGGTATCCAATTGGTAAAAGTGCAGTAATTCGATCGAAGGGTTTACAACTTCTATTATAAAGTCTTCTGTGTTGGAACTTGCATTGTGTTCTTTGAAACGAAACCAGACGGAGTTTTTAGCTAGCCCGGTATTACAGCAAGGATCTTGGTTTTTAAAAGCGGCGTCTGATAATTGGCTGACCTCTTCAATGGTGTTGATTTCGCTTGTTTCCCTGAAATATTCAACAGTTCCGAGTACTTCCCCTGGTTTGGGTACTTGATCGGCCCAAAAATCAACCCCGACGGCAGCGACAAAAAAGCCGGCGAGCAAGAGATAGTTTTTCATTCGCATCATTGAAGAGCGCCTTTTTGCACGGCAACACCAACAAAAATACCAAAAAAAACAGTGGAAATAAAAAAAGCGCCCTGATGAGATCAGGACGCTTTGATTTGCAGTGGAGGATCAGGGATTCGAACCCAGGACCCCTAGCTTGCAAAGCTAGTGCTCTAGCCAGCTGAGCTAATCCCCCAATTCGGAGTGGGTGTGCGTGTGGGTGTGGGTGTGGGGGAATTGGGAATGTGTTGTTTTTGATTTGAATGGGCGTATATTTTCAGCTGGTTAGGAAGCTTGATTAGGATAAAAAACCTAACCGTAACTGAGAAGTAGGGCTAACCAGAGTTGAACTGGTGACCTCTACATTATCAGTGTAGCGCTCTAACCAACTGAGCTATAGCCCTTTCAACAAAGACAGGAGCGAGAGAGAATGCAAAGAGGATCAGAAAAACGGTCTGAATACTCTAAAAGGAGGTATTCCAGCCGCACCTTCCGGTACGGCTACCTTGTTACGACTTAGCCCCAGTCACCTGTTTCACCTTAGACAGCTCCCCGTAAAGTCACCGTCTTCAGGCGCCCCAAGCTCCCATGGCTTGACGGGCGGTGTGTACAAGGTCCGGGAACGTATTCACCGCGCCATGGCTGATGCGCGATTACTAGCGATTCCACCTTCATGGAGTCGGGTTGCAGACTCCAA
>JAEUUR010000134.1 GCA_016787465.1 Saprospiraceae bacterium
GTGGAGGCTGAACAAGGCGAAAAAGGATTGATAATAGGTTTGATAATTGCGCACCACATCATCCAGGATCAAAGCGAAAAACAAAAAAGTTACTCCAAGAAAGGAGAGAAAAAATGTACTAGTCAATGTACTCAGCCTGGAAAGCCGGTAAATATCGGTGTAGTGGTCGAAAATACTGTACAAGAGTACCCATCCGGTGGGAATAATGAAGATACCCAGGCTGAAATTTGAATCGGAGAGGATGGAATAATCGATAGAGGCGCCTTCCAGGTATTTTCTAAAGAGAAAAAAAATTGCCCAGGCAAGCATCGCCATGATAAAATCGGCAACCCCGTAGTAAAAAGTATGGCGTTTTCGTTGCAGGTTCAGCATATTTCACGGCACTTTTCAATGCATTTCACAAGTGTGTGATTCGGATATTATCTATTCTAACGGCGCCTTTTAGCTGTGGATAGTTACCATTATTATCCTTTGGCAAAACCGCTCTGTAAAAAAGCCGGTAATTCAGGGCTTGTGTGGCTGTGATCGATTGGGTGAGGTTCAGGTAAATTTTATTCCATTCTTCTGAAACATTGAACTGGTACACAGCCTGGGTTGACTCATCGCCTCCGTAGGAGTAGATCAGGTACAGTAGAAAGGGAATATCGCATTTATAATGCATTTCAAGCCAAACTTCCGGGGCGCCTGTGTTGGGCAATCCGCTCACTTTTTCAGTGGCGACTTCCATAAAAGTGTGGGCGGTATCGACTTCCATCAAAATACACTTACCGTTAAAAGCGCCGTCGGTTGTCAGTGAAAAAGACGTTGCCGGGTCGTTATCCCTGTTTTCAAGTACGATACTGGAGCCACCATCGAAATCGCCGCGACTGATACCGAACGGAAAATTGGCGGCCAGGTCGTACTTAGTATTCGGTTGAACTGATTTTATTTCACCCGGTGTTAAAGCAACATTCGTTCCTTCCCAACGTGTAAGAATTGGGTAAATATTGGGTGTTACGTTAATCCCATTTTCCTTGACGCCTGGATAAACCCATATTTTTGCGTCACCATCGGCGAGTATCGGTACTTCTGCCGGCAAGGTGTAAGCGCCAAGGTATTCCCCGTTCACATACAACCAGCCTTCGGTCAGTTTGTGCCAGGAGGCATTGCCTTGTGCATCTACTGTAAAAGGTTCTATTCTAAGATAAGACGGAATTTGTTCCGGTTCGTCTTTGCATCCGGCAAACAAAAACAACAAGCAGTTTAAGTAAATCAAGTTTTTCATGCTCAAATTTTAATCGAGAACGTTCCGGTTGATCAAATCGCACAATTTTTGAAGGGTGTATTGTGCCTAAAACGGACAATTTAATCTTTTGACCTGATGTAGATTTCAATCGGAGCGCCTTTGAAATCGAACCGTTTTCTGATTTGATTTTCAAGATATTGCTTGTAGGAATCCCGTACATAATTCGGGTTATTGACGAAAAATGCAAAGGCCGGAAAATCCGTTGGCAATTGCGTAACATATTTGAATTTTGGAAAACGGCCATGTACGGATGGGGGAGGTGTTTGTTCTACTACCTCTTGCATGAACTCATTGAGTTGGGAAGTTTTGATGCGGCGTTTTCTGTTTTCATACGCTCCAAGCGCTGCTTCTACGGCATGAAAAATCCGTTGTTTTTCAGTGGCGGAGATAAAAACCACTGGCACATCGTTAAAAGGAGCGATCCGTTTTTTGATCAGGGCTTCATAATCGCGGGCAGTATTGGTTTCCTTGCCTTCCATCAAGTCCCACTTATTTACCAAAATCACCACGCCTTTATGTCTTTTTTGTGCCAGACTCAGGATGCTTAAATCCTGTCCTTCAATTCCTTGGGTTGCATCAATGATTAGCATACAAACGTCGGATTCTTCCAGTGCGCGAATGGCCCGCATTACTGAATAGAATTCCAGGTCTTCCTCAACTTTGGTTTTTTTTCGGATGCCGGCAGTGTCAATCAGCACGAATGACTTTCCGAATTTGTTGTATTCCGTATGGATCGGATCGCGGGTAGTTCCGGCGATTGGCGTAACGATATTTCTTTCTTCCCCAAGCAATGCGTTGGTGAGCGATGATTTTCCGACGTTGGGCCTGCCGACAATGGCAAATTTGGGAAGTTCGGTTTCGAGTTGCGGCTCATTGACGATGTGATCGGTAATGGCGTCCAAGAGTTCGCCGGTTCCACTGCCGCTGATGGAGGCTACAAAAAAGGTGTTTTCAAACCCCAAGGCCCAAAACTCGTTGGCATCCATGAGGCTTGCGTGATTGTCAACCTTGTTTACGACGAGATACACCGGTTTATCGACCCTGCGCAACCATTTGGCAATGTCGTCATCCAGGTCGGTAATGCCGGTTTGGGCATCTACCATAAATATCAGAACAGCCGCTTCTTCTGCTGCGGCTTTAACCTGGTTACGGATGGCAGCTTCAAATATATCCTCAGACCCCTGAACGAATCCGCCGGTGTCAACCACCCCGAATCGCTTGCCATTCCATTCACAAAATCCATATTTACGATCACGGGTTACCCCGGAAAAGTCGTCTGTTATGGCATCTCTTCTTCCTACCAATCGGTTGTAAAGGGTAGATTTCCCGACATTCGGTCGGCCGATGATCGCTACAATATTGCTCATATAAGGAAAACAGTTTTTTAAGGCTGGATCAAGATTCGTACATTTGCCTGGAGGCAATTTTTCGCAAAGGTAGCAAAAACACCTGGCTTTGAATTTCCAATCGAGAGACCAACTATGAATAATATCATCTACAAAGACCAACACGTGACGATTTTTCAAAGCGTCATTTTTCAAACAAACACTACCGTTGTAACTTTAGAAGACGTGGTGTTGGTGGTTGACCCGGCCTGGCTGCCCGAAGAAGTAATTGCAATCAGTCAATATGTTGAAAGAATCAAGGGTAAACGCGACTTGTTTTTGATATTTACCCATTCAGATTATGACCATATTATTGGGTATCGCGCTTTCAAACCGGATAAAGTATTTATGTCGAAAGCGATGGAGGATCATGCGCAAAAGGAAGATGTTTTAGAGCAAATATTGGATTTTGATGAAAAGTTTTACCTGAAAAGACCATATCCCGTAGAATATCCAACGGCAGATTTTACGGTATTCAGAGATGCTGTACAATTTCGCCACACGACCACTAAAATGACGTTTTACCTGACACCCGGTCATACTGCAGATAGTATGATGCTGGTTGTTTGGCAAATCGGATTGTGTATTGCTGGCGATTATTTATCCGACGTGGAATTTCCATTAATCGCACACAGCAGTGTTGAATATGAAGCTACCCTGGAAAAGCTTCCTAAGATTCATGATCGCAACTGGTTCACCAGATTGGTGCCCGGGCATGGCACACCTGCGCTGACGATCAATGAATGGCTGCATCGACGGACTGAAAGCCTGGCCTACATTTATGCCTTGCGTGAAAGTATTGCAACCGGTATTCCATTTGATGAGACTTCCCTTTGGGATCGGTACGATTTTCCGCGCGCTCAACACAAATTCCACCTGGAAAATGTAGCATTGATGACCAGGGAATACGAGCAAGGCTTGTGGAGTTGGGATCCTGATTTTTCTTTCACTGATTTAAAGGAGCCCTTGCTACCGGATAGCTCAGAATTTTCTGAATAAACGAAATATGGATACTAAAAAAATTGACTGGCTGAATGTTGGGCTTATAATTTTGACACTCATTGCCGCTTTTTGGATGCCATTTGCCTTGTTTTTGTTTTCATATGCAGTGTTAGGACCATTGCATTACATGACAGAAATAAACTGGCTGGAAGAACGAAAGTATTTTAGCAAATCAAATTTGACACCTTGGTTGCTCGGCGCCTGTGTGTTATTTATTTGTTTAGGTTCATTTTTTGCAGAAGGCAGGCAAAATCCGGTATTATCCGGCTATCATAACACCTTGAATGCATCGTTTGCAGCCGGTTTTTTCAAGTGGCTAGAGGCAAATTTAGTACACATTGCTTTTATTTCTTTTGTCCTGGGAGTTGCTTTGGCGGCTTTTAAAGGTTGGGCAGCCCGCTTAGCCGTCGTGTTAATGGGCGTTAGTCTGGCATATGCATTCAGGAACAGCAACAATTATACGGTGCTAGTGGGAAGCATGTTGCCAACGATCATTCATGTCGGTATTTTCACCGGTATTTTTATGTTGTACGGCGCATTGAAGGCTGCGAGCAAACCTGGATTGATTGCCGTAGGGGCATTTGTTGCTGCGCATTTGGTCATTATCTTTTGGCCGATAAATCCATCATCCTATTTCCTGGATCAATCCGGTGATGTAGCTCATCGTTTTAATCAAAGCGGATTTCAAGGCGTAATTTATCAGATCGGACAATTTATCGGAAGTTTTGAATCTGCATCCACTTATGCATTGAATAGTGAAAGCGGAATCAGACTCGGAATATTCCTGGCATTTATTTATACCTATCACTACCTCAATTGGTTTTCAAAAACATCCGTTATTCGTTGGCACCAGGTTTCAAAACGAAAACTGGCGGTAGCGATTTTTATCTGGATATTTTCAGTGGCTCTGTACACCTATGATTACCGTGTTGGACTTTTGGCGTTGTTGTTTTTAAGTTTATTACATGTGGTGTATGAATTCCCGTTGAACTACATTTCAATCATTGGTGTGTTGGAAGAGCTAGGTGAAAAATTTGGTATTCGCAAAAAAAGAGCGGCGCCGTCAGAATAATATTTTGTTTTTGGGTTTTGAATCAAAAAACAAACCCATAAATTGGTTAAGATTGCAGTAAAATTTCCCTATTTCCTGCAACATCTTTTTACCTTGGCGGCCTGATTGAAAAGGTATTCTGCCTGATTCTTCTGAACAGAAACTACTTGTCCAAATTTTTAACAAGAGAGGAAGCGTTTTAAAACGACGTTGTATCTCTATGCCAATCACCCCGAATTGTGCCGCTGCCATTGGATTTAAACATACTAAATGTAGTTTCATGAATAAAAATCTACTTGTATTAATTGCCCTTTTGACCATTTTTTCGCAATTGGAAGTCAACGCTCAGGAAGGTAACGCTTGTTCGGATCCTCCACCTCCTGGCGCCGAATCCTGCCAATCTTCCTGCGTTTACTGCGATTTTGATGGTTATAT
>JAEUUR010000178.1 GCA_016787465.1 Saprospiraceae bacterium
TCCCAAATCCTGCTTGCCGCATGTGTAGCAGCATCTGTGATGTTTTTACAAGCGATTTATTGGAAATTGGTTGCCGGCGAGTGGATTGTGTACAGTTACGAGGATCAGGGTTTTACCTGGTTCCCACCGCATATTGAGGATGTTTTCTGGAGCGCGAAAGCCGGTTGGTTGGTTTATGCTCCGATCATGATTTTTGCGGTAGTGGGGCATTTTATGTTGATGAAAAAGTTGCCGGAGTTGTTTCCGGTTATATTTATTTATTGCCTGGCAGCCCTTTGGATTACCTCTGCATGGGATATCTGGTGGTATGGAGGAAGCTTGGGGCAGCGGGCGATGGTGCAGTCGTACCCACTTTGGGCTTTTGCACTGGGCGCATTTTGGCAATGGGCGGGGCAACGAAACCTGCGCCGTTGGGTATTTTCCGGACTGGCTGTTGTTTTTATCTACCTGAATCTGTGGTGGTGCCATCAGGCGCACTACGGTGGCCTGTTTGTGGCAGAACAAATGACGAGGCGATACATGATAAAAGTGCTCGGCCGTTTCGACGCGGAACGCGATTGGCTGAAATTTTTGGATACCCGCGACGAATTTACTGGCAACGACCGCCGCGACATAAAACCATTGTTTGCTGAAAATTTTGACCGCGATACCACCGGTGCTACTTCTTCTGAATCGCCTGTGTCAGGAATACGATCATTGATTATTGATAGCGCCAGGCCCTTTTCACCTGCTTATAACATAAAATCGCCAGGGTCGGATTATCCGTGGATACGTGCTACAGCTACATTTCAGTGTAGTCAAAAAGAATGGGAATGGTGGGCAATGACCCAGTTTATCATTCGTTTCAAATCGGGTGATCAGATTGTAAAAGACAGGATGGTGCGACTGCAACGCCACATTGATGGCAGTGAAATAAAAACCCTCTTTTTCGACACTAAAGCGCCTAAAAAGCCTTATGACCACCTTGAAGTGTTGTTTTGGAACCCTGGAAGTAATACCACCGTTAAAATTGATGAATTACAAGTAGAGGCATTCCGTTGATCGTTCGCTGATGGACAAGCCCAATCAACTGCCGCTGTCATTTTATACCCGCACCGATGTCGTGCAGGTTGCACGCGATTTGTTGGGGAAAGTGCTCGTTACAACATTTGAAGGTGTCGTTACAGCCGGGATTATCACGGAAACCGAAGCCTACCGGGCGCCCGACGACAAGGCTTGTCACGCATACGGCAACCGAAGAACTGCCCGTACCGAGGTCATGTTTCAAGAAGGCGGCAGGGCGTATATTTATTTGTGTTACGGAATTCACCACCTTTTTAATGTGGTAACCGGCCCTGAAAATTTGGCGCATGCGGTACTGATCAGGGCGATAGAACCCATCGAAGGAGAAGATGTAATGGCCCAACGACGGTATGGACTGAATCTGACACCTTCGGGCAGTTACAAAAAACAACCACCAACCAACTTAACCACCGGCCCCGGCGCGTTGTCGAAGGCTTTAGGGCTTTATACCAAATTTACTGGACTGAGTTTAGTTTCAACTGATGCGCTCTTTTGGATTGAAGACCGCGGAATTTCCATTAAAAACGAGGCAGTAAGGGCTGGGAAACGTATCGGAGTGGAATATGCTGAAGATTGTGCGGAATGGCCCTGGCGGTTTTGGTGGATAAACTCAAAGTACCACAAATAAGGGTATTGCGACAATTCATTTAAAATAAATCGAATACTGGTTTGTTGGTAATTTGACTGTTTTATATTTGCGCAAATCAAAACAAACTTTTCATTTATTCGTAATGTATTTATTTGCTCCAAATTTTGTGAGTTACGGCGCGGAACATTTTGCCTGGTTGTTGTTCGGCGCGCTGAGCACCTGGTTTTGGATTTGGTACGGCAGACGTCAGACCGAGGATTTGCTGAAGCGTAAAGTAGGTTTGGTCATGAGCCTGATACCGGCGCTGTTATGGGTTGGTATGTCCGCATACATGGTTTTGTATGTTCAGCCTGTGGATTTAGGGCTGGTGCTTCCTTTTCATGTTTGTTACTTCCTGAACCTGCTGATGCCCGTATTAATGTGGCGAAGGTCGTACCTGTTGTTTGAATTATTTTACTTCATGGTGATGGCGGGGTGTATTCAGGCCTTGATTACGCCTGATGTTCAAACGACATTCCCGCATTTTATGAATATTCGATATTTTGTCATTCATATGTTCCTGGCACAAAGTATTTTGTATGCCATTTTTGTTTTTGAATTTCGACCTACATGGAAGAGTTTGAAGAAGTCGTTCGTGTGGTCGAATGTGTATTTTTTGTTTATTATTTTGGTGAATTTTGTACTGGATACCAATTTCATGTATTTGAGAAAGAAACCGAATACTGCAACCTTGCTCGATGTGTTCGGCGATTGGCCCTGGTACATTATTGGTGCAGAATTTTTGGCATTGACATTATTTGCCGTGGTAATGCTTCCATTCGCACTTCCCAAATTAAAAAAGGCAGGGATCACGGATTCGCCGGATTTGGGGGGGTAGCGGATTTACTGAATCGAATCAATCGGAACAATCGAGTCAATCGGAACAATCGAATCAATTTCTACAGTCTTTTCTGATCATTCGGTTTATGAATCGCATAGGCTTGTTCCACCTTTTTGCTGAATTGTTCGTAGCTGTCGGATGGAATTTTGTGACGGATGGTTTGCAGGAATTGCCGTAGTTTCAGGTATTCATTTTCCGTCAATACTTCATCTTCCATAAAAGCATTGAACAGCTCTGAGAAGTTTTCGCTGACGTTTTTGGCAAATTCGATCCGTTTCACCTTGTCTTCAACGAAAGCCATGAAATACAGGCCTTCCGTGTAGCCCAAGCGACGGCGCATGACCAGGTTATCTACTTCCTCTTTGATTTGTTCCAGCCTGCGCGCGGCCGTTTCTGCACTGATTTGTTGTTTTTCAAAACTAGAAAAAACCTGTTTTGCTTTTTCTCCGTACCTGCGGATAAGCATTTCGCGGCGACGGAACACCCAATAACCGATCAATGCTGTTAGTAAAGCCGTGCCTGCAACCATCGTGATTTCCACGAAGTACCCCGTATCTTGTAGTACTTGAACTTGCCGGGCCAGGAAGCTTGAGCGCGGTTCCAGGCCGTTGTTTTGTAATGCGGTTTCAATGTCGTCAAAATCGCTTAACTGCAATGGATCGGCCGGATGAAGGGCATTCAAATGGCTCAAAACGGTTTGTTTGAGTTTGAGTCTGTCTTTCGGATGAAAATAGCTGCGTAAGTTGGTGCCTTGACCCATTTGAAAGCCAGGGCCATATCTGTTTGTGAGTAACTGGTTGATTTTCAGAAAATAATAAATGAAACTACGGACGTTTTCCGCATCGGAAAGCCATTGTAATTGTTCGTCGTTGACTGATTTTTGGCGTTGTTGTAGATCCAAATATGCGATCATTTCCTTCGGATTCGGTTCCAGGATATACTGGCTGCCTAACCGTTTGAAATGCTCCTCATTAAATTCCACTTTTGATCCCGGCCCAAGATGTGTAACGGAAATAATCTGAAAATTTTGAGGCATTTGGACTTGTTCTGTTCCAATTTGAGCGCTTACTTTCCGGCTGCTCAAGGCTTCCCAAAGAATTGGTCCAAAAAATGTTTCAGGGTTTATTTTATCAAAATTATCGACTACTGCTACAAAACGCTGTTGAGGGTTCTGTTTGCATTTTTTCCAGAATTGAAGCAGTTCTCCAGGAATGAAAATGCCTTTTTCGTCTTCCTGGCCGATGTATTTTTTGTAATATTCTATGTCAAAACCGGGGGCGCAATCGATTTGAATAACGCGGCTTGGGCTGCCGGCAATCAAATTCGCTGCACGTTTTGCCTGTTTGGTAGCGCCGGTGCCTGTTA
Source organism: Saprospiraceae bacterium (assembly GCA_016787465.1). Lineage (GTDB taxonomy): Bacteria > Bacteroidota > Bacteroidia > Chitinophagales > Saprospiraceae > M3007. Next base: position 3,897 of record JAEUUR010000178.1, read on the forward strand.
CACCTGAAATGACCAGTCGCTGCGAAGCAGCTGCATGAAGTGTCAGTTTTTTGAAGGCAGTCCATTCAATATTGGAAAGGCTGGGTTGTGACACCAAAAACAGACCCAATGTATCACCCTTTTTGAACGGGCGGTTGTGAATGTTTGTATAAAGCCATTGCAAAGAATCTGGCAAGTCTGCAATCAGTACGGCGGATTGTTCAACCAATGTACCACTTGTAACCCACACAGGATCGGGTTGGTTACGGGTTCCGTACCAAATTAAAACAGCCAGAAACGGCGTAAGGAATGGGAAAATTCGAAAAAAAGAAAACCGGGAGGCCAAGATTAGAAAATTGATTTGTCCGGCGAAGATAAAGCGAGTTGATGCTCACCGCATATGATTCCGAAAATTTCACGGCGTCAAATCTTTGAAATCAAATAAAACCAATCCGCGAAATCACACTGACCAATCCAAAAAATCAATCCGCGAAATCACACTAATCAAACAAATCCGTGTTTACATTTGCGCCGTCGTGTTTGATTTTGATCCCATTAAGATACTCGAGCAGTTCGTGTATGACCCGAACGCCAAGCTGCTGTTCCACAGCGGTTTTTTTATTTTCCTTTTTGTAGGTTTTCTGGCAATTTACAAGGTTTTGTTGCCCCATCAACGGCTTCGGGTGCTTTGGGTAACCCTTTTCTCCCTATATTTTTATTACAAGTGCGCCGGCTTGTATTGGTTGCTCCATGTGGTGATTGTGGTAGTGGATTTTAATTTGGCCCGATGGATGGAAGCTGCACAAACGAGAAGCAGAAAGGTATGGTTGTTGGTGATCAGTTTGGTGCTGAACCTGGGTATGTTGGTATACTTTAAGTACAACGTGTATTCGGAATTGTGGTGTGAATTGACAGACAGTCCTTTCGACCCATCCAAGGTCTTTTTACCGGTGGGTATTTCATTTTTTACCTTTCAGTCTTTGAGTTATACCATCGATGTGTACCGCGGGCAATTGAAAGCGCTCGACGATATGCTGGATTATGCATTTTTCGTGACGTTTTTTCCGCAAATGGTGGCAGGCCCAATTGTTCGTGCAGCTGATTTTTTACCCCAAATTAATAAAACGCCGTTTGTCAGCAGGGAGGATTTTGGTCGCGGTATATTTTTGATCACAACCGGACTTTTCAAAAAGGCAGTCATTTCGGATTATATCAGTGCGAATTTTGTCGACAGGGTTTTTGACAGCCCATTGCAATACACGGGTTTGGAAAACTTATTTGCCGTGTATGGTTACGCCATGCAGATTTATTGTGATTTTAGCGGATATTCAGATATGGCTATCGGTATTGCACTGTTGATCGGTTTTAAGTTCCCGGTTAACTTCGACTCGCCCTACCAGTCAACCAGTATCACTGAATTTTGGCGCCGATGGCATATTTCTTTATCGACCTGGCTTCGCGACTACCTATACATCCCGCTTGGCGGTAATCGTAAAGGGAACGTACGTACCTATGTGAACCTCATGTTGACGATGTTGCTCGGCGGATTATGGCATGGCGCTGCGCTTCGTTATATTATCTGGGGAGGGTTGCACGGCATGGCGCTGGTTTTCGAAAGATTGGTTAAACGGAATCTCTCCTCGGCCCCGGGCGCTTTCAGGAGTGCTTTCGGAGGTGTTCTGACCTTTCACTTTGTTTGTTTTTGTTGGATATTTTTCCGGGCGCAAGGCCTGGATAATGTGCATGCCATGTTGAGCCAGATTTGGTACAACTTTGAACCGCAATACTTTTTCACCTTCGTTGAAGGTTATGCGCCTGTAATTTTTTGGATGACATTAGGCTATGGACTGCATTTGATGCCGGCCGTTACAGAACGCTGGGCTGAACGTGTGGTCACCTCCATGCCTTTGGTGTTGAAAGCTTTGTTGGTATTGCTGGTTGGCGCGCTGGTCATGCAGGTGAAATCGTCTGATGTGCAGCCGTTCATTTACTTCCAGTTTTGATCGCAGATTCGCCGGATTGATGGATTGAACAGATTTTTTTGATTTTTTTAGTGATTGCAGCAGAAAGGAGACGCCCTGAATTATTCTACCCTTCATTAATGAATGCTGCATCCGAAGGATGCGTTAGCTAACAGGTATATCAATAGTGTCTGGGGTATCAGAAGGTTTCCTCCCTGCCCAGGTAACCGGCTTTTGCCTGCCACAAAACGTCGGAAGCATTCAGATGATTCCGAATGATGTCTTCAAAAGAAAGTTGTTTTTGATATGATTCGGCACGTGCGCGCACGACTCCACCGAAGTCATAGGTTTTTAACGGAAGATACAAGTCGCCCAACGTCTTAGGTACATCAGGGAGTCGGTAGGATACAATGCCGAGACTGGGTTTGGTGAGTACCTCCCAATTGATGTTAAGCGTTCCAGCCCGTGATCTCGAAAAAGCAAGGACGTCAAATTCGCCGGCACAGTCCACTGCAATTAGCCGGTTGTCGGATAAAACAGTGGGGTACAAATCGAAATTCGGAACGGGAAGATCGGAAGGCAAGGTGTTGTAAAAGTTGTCGCTCAGATAGGTGTACGCATCTGGGCCCAACCCGACGCCTTTGGTTTTGAGCCTGAATCCTGAGTATGGGCGGTTGGGTTCAAATTGCTCGTTATTGACAGGTTCGAAAATTTCTGTGAAAGCAATATCCGGGATGAAACTGCCGGGAGGAAGCAGTTGGCGGCTCAATGGGAAAAATTGCAGTTTAGCCGTGTCAACAATGCCGTCGGCCTGATATTGCCATTCAGCCGCAAATGGGAAATTAATTCTGATTGGCGTAGCCAAAATGGATGTGAGCAAGTTGACATCCAGGGTGTTGGCCTCGAGATTGTCGTCTGTGACGTTTGAAAATCGCACATATTTCCAGAATTTATCCCCATTGATCAATATCCTCAACCAAATGTCGCCCGTATGGTAACAGCGATATTCAGCTGAATAATTGTTGGATGGATAAGGTCGTTGAATAGCGTATGCATCCGGTACCACTACACTGTCGAGCGAGTTCATGCCTTCCAGTTTGAAGGTGAGGTCGGTCGCTTTTTGGTATACCTGATCACGCAAACTGATTTGTGTGCCGCTTGAAACCTGGGTATAAGTTGTCAGATTGAGAAAGGTGTCGCGCACGCCGGTGCCTGGTGCAATGAGCGTGGATACTTTCACAATGGTACAATCAAACAAGTCGGTTTCTTTCGAATCCGGTACTTGCACCTGGGAGGTTTCTTCACCTGGAAGCCATTGAAAAGCGAGAACGCTGCCATCCTCAGGGCGGGTGATAAAAATGGCAAATCGGCCATTTAGCTCGTTGTATTCGTTATTGATCGCAAGCTCAAAGGTTGCAGGCGGCAGGGTAGGAGAGTCGGGATTGCATCCGAATAAAACGAGGATTGCTGTTGTGGCAATAAAAGATTTAAAGTTCATGGAAACCGGTTTTCGGATTGTTTCCGGGGTGAGGCCAGGGAAACATCCGTGTTCATGGAAAATGGATTCGGATTAAAAAGTAGAGGGTGCAAATTTAATCGCTCCGTAGTTAGTATGCCCGACTTTTATTGATATTCGCACCGATATTGATTGTGGAATGTGTTTTTTAATGATTTTCCAAGCATTTCCCGATAGTTTTTAGCCTAATGAGCTTGAACCGGTGTGCGTTTTTGGTGGAAATAACTCAATTTTTACAAAATGAAATCTATTGCAGTTTTTTGTGGCGCCAACAAAGGCAACCAGCCATGGTTTGAAGCAGCCACCATTGAATTGGGCCATTTGATGGCGCAACGCGGAACCAGGGTGGTTTTTGGCGGCGGCAGTGTAGGCCTGATGGGCGTTTTGGCTGATACAGTATTGAAAGCCGGCGGACAGATTACCGGAATTATTACCCGCCAATTATATGGCCTGGAATTGGCTCACCCAGGTGTGAAGGACATGATTGTTGTGGAAAGTATGTCGGAACGGCGCAAATTGTTGATTGAAGGTACGGATGGAATTATAACGTTACCTGGAGGTTATGGATCGTTGGATGAACATTTTGAAGCGCTTACTTTGGCGCAACTGCACCAATACAAATGCCCTATTGGATTGTTAAATGTGCATGGTTATTACAACCCTTTACTTCAAATGATGGATGTCATGGTGGAAAATGGTTTTTTAAGGGAGCAGAATCGGTTGTTGTGCATCGATGCGCCGACAATTCCGTTACTGATTGAGAAAATGGAGAAATATGAACATAAAGCCATCGACAAATGGCACTGAGGGGTTAAAGTTCTTTTAAAATGCCTGTATACTGGGTGACTAAATTGAAATATGCTGTTTTAGAATAGTTACATTTGTCCATTGAAACTCCAGTTCCGAATATGTTGGTCGTTCGCCAAATTGTCATATTAAGTTTATTTTTGGTTGCTGTGTCGATGGTTTCGGCACAAACAAGCCCGCGTACGAAAACGGAAAAAACCTCCCTTTCGCCGGCCTCCAAGCCACAGTCGCAGCCCAGGTCAACTACGCAATCGCCTCGCCCTGCCGACCGGCCTGGTACAAATACCTCAGCAACCAACCGTTCCGATAAACCGGCAAATACCGCAGCTCCGGGGGCTTCGGCAACACAAAATCGCTTGATGCCTTCGCCATCTACCTTGCGGAACAGCAACGGCAACCGCCCTGCTACCTATACCGGTACGGCCCAACCGGGTGTTACGGCAAAATCGGGCAGTAAACCGGTTAAAAAAGTAGCCCCACTCAAAACAGCTGCAAAAGTGAATGTAAATTGGATGACGCTGGAGCAGGCCCTTGAAAAATGCAAAACAGAACCAAGGAAGATTATCGTGGATGTATACACAGATTGGTGCGGGTGGTGTAAGCATATGGATAGCACCACATTTGTTGATCCTGCTGTTTCGGTGTATTTGAATGAACATTTTTATTCCGTAAAATTTAATGCAGAGCAGACGCAGGATATCTCGTTCAAAGACAAAGTCTACCATTTCAAAAAGAGCGGGAGCCGGGGGCATCATGAACTGGCAGCATTTTGGTTGAACAACCGACTGTCTTTTCCCACGGTGGTGTTTTTGGATGAGCAACAAAACCTGATCCAGCCGGTACCGGGATACCAGGATGCAACCAAGATGGAAGCGATTATCAATTACTTTGGAACTGATAACCACCGGAAAACACCCTGGGAATCATACGAAAAGAATTTTGTAGGTCGACAACGGTAAACTTGACGACCTAAAAGAAAAATCCCGAATCTTTCACAGTGAAAGATTCGGGATTTTTGTTATCAAAAACTTGAAAACAGACGGTCGACTTATGCGGTGGTCAGTTTCAATTCTTTAATCCGCGCTTTTTTGCCAACCAGTCCACGCAGGTAGT
>JAEUUR010000620.1 GCA_016787465.1 Saprospiraceae bacterium
AGCAGCGAAAAATCCTTGCGGCGGCTGGTGCGTTGGTAGTTGCCGGAGCTGCCCTCAAAAGGTCGGGCGATCACGCGCCCAACCGCGTATGCGCCCGTGAGCATGGCACGCGCGACAGTGCAAATTTCATATTGTTTTTCAATTGGAAACACAGCTTCGTGCATGGCAATTTGAAAAACGCTGTCGGCGGAAGTGTACACGATGGGGAAACCGGTTTTCACGTGTTCATCGCCCAGTTCATCGATGATGGCAGTGCCGGATGCGGCGTAATTTCCCAGGGTTTTAACGCCAATTTTGGCCTCAAAAGCTTCGATAAATTCGGGAGGAAAGCCATCCGGAAAAGTTGGGAATGGCTCGGAAAGCACGGCGCCGGCAATTTCCCAATGACCTGTGGTGGTATCTTTTCCGGCGGATCGTTCGGCGGCTTTACCGAATGCAGCAGTAGGATGATTGGCTTTGGGTAAGGGATTGTTCGGGTCGATGTTTCCCAAGCCCAAGGCTGTAAGGTGAGGCAATTGCAGGTTTGGGTACTTTGCTGCAATATGTCCAAGGGTATTACTGCCGACGTCGCCGTAAGCATCCGCATCGGGCAAAGCGCCGATGCCAACACTATCCAGCACAATTAGGATGACTCTGTTCATAGCATTTGAAACTTTGTACGCGGTTTCCAGTCAAAGTTACAAATAACTCAACCACCATTTTTCGCGATGGTTGGTTTTGTACCTGTCGTACCACAAGCAAAGCGGATACAATATCACCACAACACCTATCCAGATGCCGTAAACGCCCGCCAGGCTGAGTCCTTCTCCTGGTACCACAAATAAAAACGGAAGTTGTTGAGCATAGGCGATTGCCTCAGTCATAAGGTGGCCACGGGCAAAGAAAAAGCATGTTGCGATGATGTGGATGAGATAGATGTGCAAGATATAATAAAAGAAAGCGGTACGACCATACACTTTAAAAATGCCGGTGATTTTGTTTTGAACGCTTTCAAAGGCAGCCAACATCAACAAGGTCAATCCCAAGGTCAGGGATAAATACAGCAGGGAGGCAGGATATTTGTCCACGTTGATAAAGGACAGAAAAGAAAACAACAGATTTTTTTGGGGGGCCCAGTCAACCGGGTCGCCATACAGGTTGGTTGCGCGCAATGCCGCAAAAAAGAGGAGCAAGAAGGCGCCAAGTTTTAGCAGGACGTTCCGGCGTTTTTCCGGGCTGTAATTTTCAGTAAAAAAGATGCCCGCGCTATAGCCAAGCATCATCACACCTGTCCATACCGGAAAAGCATAGATCAGGAAAACAAATCGGTTGCCGCCAATTGGATAAACAGCACCGGTGCCGGAATGCAGGAAATCCCATAAAAAACCGGCCTGAAACCCGGGAGCAGATTCAGGGATGTCCAATAAATTATGCCCGCATACCAGTACCAGACCGAGGCCAAGGATAAGTCGGTATGACAAGTTTGCCTGCAAAAGCAACCCCATGATCACCATGCTGCTCCCAACAGCCCAAATAACCTGGAAGGGAAACAGGTTGAAAAAAGGATTGAACGTCCAACCCAAGGCAATGATCGTCCATTCAGCGATGATAAACCAGGCGCCTCTTTTAATTAAAAATACAGCCAGTTCCTTGCGATCCTTTCGCAAGCTTTGCAAATAAATAGATGTGCCTGAGAGAAATACAAAAATCGGTGCGCACAGGTGGGTGATCCAACGGGTGAAATACAAACCGGGCGTTGTTGTTTGAAGGTCTAAGGGATCAGCTGTGAACGCTTCGATATGCAAAAAGTCGCGTACGTGATCGAGGGCCATTAGGATCATAGCGATTCCACGTACAATGTCGATTGATTCGATGCGGTATTTCATGGGTTTTTAGTGCTTATGGTGACCCGAATGCTGATAATGATCCTTCAACAGATCGCGTCCGTAGTCGCCGTTGAAGTCGCGCCAGACGGTATGGATATGGTTGGCATTATTTTGTGTGTTGTCAAACTCGATCAAAAAGCTCTTGCCCTGGATCCGGTAGTAATGCGGCTTGCCTGGTTCGGTTGCTCCGGCCCATCCGAAACGGATGTCGTCGAAGTTTTCTTGCACAATCCGGCTCATGCGCGCCTGCGCAACATGCGCGGGCATGGTGTTCAAATACACAGCAATTAATTGATTCAGCAGCAGTTTTTGTTCCTTTTTCAGTTCTTTAGCCAGAATGCCTACCGGTTGGAGCCTGGTTACTTCCTGTGCATTGGTAGTGACGATATCGGTAAAGGCACGCGCAGAAAAAACGGCTGTTTCCAGTTGTTTTTTCGACATGGAATGCACCAGGTCAAACCCGAGCGACTCTTCATACTTCAACAGTTGTTTGCCTTTGTTTGGACCACTTTTTATCTCTGCCGGATTGGCGCCAAGTAAGAAGGGCGCAAAGGCCATTTGCCCGTCGACGACCGTAAAATTAAGCGCCAGGTGGTGGCCGGTGAATTTCCATGCCCAGGCGCCCTGGTCGCTAGGGGTGCCGTAGATGCTTACGAAGTAATTTTCCGGAACCCGGTGCACATTGTTGGGCTCCATTTCTTTAAGCAGGTATTCGTAACTCATGATTTCCTGCGTTTTGGAAAAACCTTCCGGACTCAAAAATACTTCCAGGAAGCGGTAAAAGGATTCCTTGGAACTCTGGCTTAAGTCTTTGATACACAGCCCAGTGCGTGGAAATAGTGTAGGTGGAAAATAGTGCCAGTCGTAGCGGTTCATTTCCTCAAAGGGAAAAAGAGCTGCCTTTTGTTGCACTTCCGTGAGTGATTCAATGAAGGCGCTGGCCTTCTCGGTGTACGATGGCGCATTTTGAGCAGTTATCGCCAACGGGAGAAAGAGCCACAGGAGAATTGATTTCATTTGTTTTTAGTTAAAAGTGTAGATTCAGGCTTGGTGGTGTTCAGAGCGCAGCAGACGCAGGCACCAGATGGAGCATAAAATGAACGGCAGGGCTGCTGCTGTCATTTTCAAGTTGCGACCCATGATACCGATCAGCAGCAACAACGCAATCAACACACCCATCAGGATGATTCCGGCTTGCACCAAACGTTTGTTAGGCGTTTTTTGAAAAAAGGCGATAAGGATCAAAACAATGCCCGAAAAAGGTGCTAGCACCAGGGGATGCATCATTGCGTCGTTGGAGGTTTCCGAACGATCGAACAAAATTTTATAGGCTACTTCGTAAAGAAAAGCAGCATTGTTCGGCCATTCCATATAACCAATCAGGAAGGACAATACCAGACAGACGAAT
>JAEUUR010000284.1 GCA_016787465.1 Saprospiraceae bacterium
ACCACGAGTGCAAGCACTTGGGTATTTGAAGACCTTGTACTGTTAGATATCGAAACCGTTCAAATTACCCATCCCACCATTGGACAAAGCAATGGCTCGATCGATATCAATGTCAGCGGCTCCAACCCGTCCTTCACTTACGCATGGTACACAAATCTCGAGTTGTTCGCAGAAACGGAAGACTTGGTTGATGTGCTGGCAGGAACCTACCAACTAATCGTAACTGATTCTTATGGTTGCACTGCTGAAATGTGGTTCACTTTGACCGGCATATCTGCGTCCCATGAAGCCTTTTCGAATGCCGGGTGGTTGATTTCTCCAAACCCCAGCAGCGGCAAATTCCAGCTTCAGGCGCCCGCGCATACGCAAGGCGCAGTGCAGTGGAAGGTGCACGACAGCCGTGGTAAATTGGTGGTCGAACAAACCGGAGCACTGCTGAATAAATCCATCGAAATTGACCTTGGCGCCGTTCCTGCCGGTGTGTACTTCCTGGAAATTCAATCGGGAGGTAAAAGTGCGTGGGAGCGCGTGGTGGTACAACGATAGAAAATAATGGTTTTCCGAAAGATTGGAAGGTGTATCTTAGAGCGCGAAAGCGCTACCTTTCAATCTTTCGGACCATGAAAACAATCCTAACTGTTCTGTTATTTGCCTCAGGCCAATTGCTTGTGGCTCAAAAACCAGCCCTGGTGGTGCCCACCGGCCACAGTTCGGCGCCCAGTTGTTTTTCCACAACTGCCAAAAATGATTTGTACCTCACCGTATCCGGGGATTTTCTGGTGAAATTATGGGACCGCGAAGGCAAAGAACTGCGCACGTATCAATCCGAAGAACGGTATTATGTTTTTGCTCAAATTGCCTCCGACGGCAGCTTTTTCACCGCCATCACCGTTGATAAAAAAGGGCAAACCCGTCTTACCCTGGTCGACGTATCCAGCGGGCGTACGCTCAAGGAAATTAACGCCGAGGGTCGGGAGTTAAAAATGTCGGCCGACAACCTGTTTGCCATTACCTTCGGTAGGGAGATTCCGATCAAACTTTATTCGCTGAAAACCGGCAAGCTGATTCAGGGATTTAAAAAGAAATGGTTCTCAAGAGGCTCTTTTTCTTCCGATGCCAAACGTTTAGCCTTGTTGGATACGGCTTGTATCGCGCACATTTGGGACGTGGAGAAATCGAAATTTATCCAAAAAATCCCTCCCCAAACCAACCCCAATCCCTCTCCTTTTGATATTGATTTTTCTCCCGACGGGCAACTTCTGGCAGTTTGCAGCAGCTTTGAACATATGGACTTGTATGACCTGTCGACTGGCCAAAGCAAGCAGGTGTTAAATGGATATACTTGTTCGTTTATCTCCAACAGCCGGAACTTCGCACTGACGAATATGGATAACTCGCTGGATGTGTATGAGTCGGATAACCTGGAATATAAACGAGTGGCAAATCAAAGTGGCATGCGGTATTATGCCGGCGGCGATGGCCCACCCATGTTTGCGATGCTTCGTGCAGAAGTGACTCCTGACGGTAAACATGTCATCAAAGAACTCTACGGAAGCACCGAACTGTATGAGCTGGCCACCGGCAACTTCGTATTTGCTTTCAGGGGATCTACGATGCCGACGAACACCGGCATGTTTTCTCCGGATGGTGGAAAATGCCTTTTCACTTCGGGGTCATTGATCCACGAACTCCATTTTTCTCCCGGCATTCCTTTAAAATCCTTTCGAGGGCACACAGGCCTTGTTTTTAATGCAAAATATACCCCCGACGGACAGAAAATTGCTTCGGTTTCCGATGATTTTGACACGCGCATTTGGGATGTCCAGAGTGGGAAAACGATACGGATCATCCAGAGTGATCTACAAGTTTGGCCGACACCCAATTGTTATCGTTTGGTGGACATTTCCCCGGATGGGAATACCGTATTCAAAACAGTGCCCAATCCGATCGGTTACCGACTGGATGGAGCACCAACCAATGACACCATAGCCGGATTTGATAATTTCTCCATCCACAATTTAGCCGTATCGAGCGACAACCAGTGGCTGGCCCTGGCCGATTTTGCCAACAGATCCCTCGATTTAATCAATTTACAAACCAGGAACGAAGGAATTTCCTATACCGATGACCAATTGCTTTTTGATGTTTTGAAGTTCGTTCCCAAACGAAACTGGTTAGCAGTAGCTTCCATGGATACGACTGTTGCCTTATTTGAAGCTCCTTCGTTCGAGCTCAAACAAAAAATACATGGACATGAGTACCCGATCACAGCGGTCGATTTTTCCTCCGATGGGGAATGGATGGTATCGGGCGATTCCTATGGCGCATTATTGGTTCGGAAACTGGCTGCTCCCGACCAGGTGCGCAAATTAGATGGACATACCAGTGATATTACTACCTTGAGTTTTTCGCCGGATAACCGCTGGATCATCAGTACCTCCACAGATCAAACCGCCCGCATCTGGAGTGTAGAAACCTCAAAAGAAGTGGCTAAAATTGTGTTTTTTGGGGAAAGCGACTGGGCGATCACTACCCCGGAAGGCTTATTCGACGCCACACCGGGGGCTATGCGTGCCATGTATTTTGTCGTGGAAAATGAACCCCTTGAACTCGATCAGCTCAAAGAGCGGTACTACGAACCGGGTTTACTCTCCAAAATAATGGGCACATCCGACGAACCCCTGCGTTCGGTGGCCAAGTTTGAAGATTTGCCTTTGTACCCCTCGGTAGAAAGCAGCATCAGGCTGGATACCTTGCGTGTGCGCCTGAGCGAACGCAATGGCGGAATCGGAAAGGTCAGTTTGTTTATCAACGGTAAAGAAGTGTTGGAGGATGTCAATCCGAACCGACATCAAAGCCTTGAAATTCCATTGGAGCGATTCAAGCGTTTTTTCCGGTTCGACACGCTGAACACGGTTTCAATCCGTGCCTACAATGCCGCAGGTTGGTTAAAAAGCCGCGCTTACAACCTGATTTACAATGCTGCCGGTTCAAAAGGAAACGACACCGGGAGCAATGACATTCCGGTTCTATCCAACAAACCTGCCGCCTTGTTTGCTTTGGTAGTCGGCACCTCCAACTACGCCGGCGAAAAGCTCGACCTGAGGTTTCCTGATAAAGATGCGGAAGCCATGGCAAGCGCCCTGACAGCCTCCGCCTCCCAATTGTTTAATGATCGGGTGACGGTGCGTACCCTGACTTCCAACGCCGGAAAACCCGAACTGCTGAGCTCCAAAGAAAATATCAAAGCAGTGCTGACCGAATTTGCCGGGCTGGCTAAGCCAAAAGACATCCTGATCTTGTACTTCTCGGGACATGGAGTCAGCCATGGGGTCGCCGAACAGGCCCAGTTTTATTACCTGACAAAGGATATCGCCAGTGAAGACTTGAGCGACCCTGAAATACGGCGCAATTTTGCTGTTTCCTCCAACGACCTGACCAGTTGGCTGGCCAATATTCCCGCCCAAAAACAGGTCATGATTCTGGATGCATGCAATTCCGGAAAAGTGGTCAGCGACCTGGCTTCCTTGGTTAAAAAAGACCTCTCGCCGGCTCAAATCGTGGCCCTGGATCGGATGAAAGACCGCACAGG
>JAEUUR010000287.1 GCA_016787465.1 Saprospiraceae bacterium
ACCCAAAATCTATCTTCGGGACAGCGGATTGCTACATCGCTTGATTGGCGTTTCCACCCCGGAAGCACTCGCCGGGCACCCACAAATTGGATTTTCATGGGAAGGATATGTGATCGCACAAATCATACGGGAAGCTGATGAAGGTAGTCAGTTTTATTATTACCGAACATCAAATGGCGCAGAGGTTGACCTGCTTTGGATCAGTGATACCGGCAAACGAATTTGTTTAGAAATTAAATATTCTTCAACGCCGACCATTTCGCGAGGCTTTTATGAAAGTCTGAAAGATTTAAAACCTGATTTTAGTTTCATCATCATACCGGAAGGAGAAAGCTACCTTCACAGCGATGGCATTCGCGTCTGCTCGTTGAAAAACTTCTTGCAAGTTGAAATGCCTGTTTTTCAAAACCCACCTTCCTAAAAATCCGCCTGGAAAAGATCATGCAAAACGAAAAACACCCTACCAACGAAGAATTCGAACGCGAACCCGTTCCCGCCACCCACCTGAAAGACTGGCGAAGTTTTCTGGGTATGTACGCGGGCGAACATGCCGCCGGCACGGAATTCATGATCGGCCCGTTGTTTCTCACTGCCGGCGTGAGCGCTTTTGATTTGATTGTGGGCTTGTTACTGGGCAACCTGCTCGCCGTATTGTGCTGGCGGTTTCTCACCGCTGAAATCGCCGTAAAAAACCGCCTGACGCTGTATTACCAATTGGAAAAAATTTGCGGCAAACGGCTTGTCACCTTGTACAACCTGGCGAACGGAGTGCTGTTTTGTTTTCTCGCCGGCAGTATGATCACTGTTTCCGCTACAGCCGTGGGCATTCCGTTCGAGATGGAAATGCCCAAACTCACCGACAGCATGCCCAACGGCGTCACCTGGATCCTGGTGGTGCTGGCGCTCGGCGCAGCATTCACACTCATTGCCGCCAAAGGCTATAACACCGTTTCCAAGGCGGCAAACTGGATGTCGCCATTGATCGTTTTGGGTTTTTTGGCCTGCGGCATCGTGGCACTGGGGCAGCTGAACATCCACAGTTTTTCCGAATTCTGGCAGGTCTGGGGCGAAGGCCGCGAACCGTTCCCGGGGCAGATCAAATTTACTTTTTGGCATGTCGTGATCTGGTCGTGGTTCTGTAACGCAGCCATGCACATCGGCATGAGCGACTTATCGGTTTTCCGTTTTGCCAAAAGCCCGCGTTCCGGATGGACAACCGCTGCCGGCATGTACGTGGGCCATTACATGGCCTGGATCGCCGCAGCGCTGCTTTATGCCGCTTACATCCGCACACCTGAAGCGCTCCATATCATGGAAAATGGCGGCGTACCGCCCGTGGCGCCCGGCCCATTGGCATACAACGCCATTGGTATTTTCGGCATCCTGACGGTCATACTTGCAGGCTGGACAACCGCCAATCCCACTATTTACCGCTCCGGATTGGCATTTCAGGCTATTTTACCCAAAGCCAGTACTTTCTGGGTGACGGTTGTTGCAGGCACAGTAGCCACCATAGCCGGCATTTTTCCTGCTTTTGCCATGAAACTGCTTGATTTTGTGGCAGTTTATGGTTTTGTGCTGGCGCCCGTAGGCGCAATCATAGTGTTTGAACATTTTTTCGCCGACCGATTCGGTGTCGTGCGCAACTGGGCGGAAATTACAGGCAGCTCCTTCAACCTGTCGGTGCTGGTCGCCTGGGCCGCCAGCGGTTTGTTGTTCTATTTCATTTCAGTCACGCAAGGCATTTTCCTTTCGTTTCTGACACTTCCGGCCTGGTTAACTTGCGGCTTACTTTACCTGTTGCTCAGTAGAAAAAACCCTAAAACTCAAATATAAAACCGATGTTCGGAATCACAGACCCCGCCGAATCGTCAAGCACGATCGGTATCCCGTTGCTGGCATCCGACGCCAGTGTTTTGCCATCGGTGGTTGCGAATCCGGTGTTGTCGGCATTGCGTTGCAGGGTAAAGGTTGGATAGGAAGGTGTTGCCGAAGCAAGCGCATTGACGATGTCGATGTACAAATTGAATGTGGTGCGTTTGAAATTCCACTTTTTATCAATCCGGATATCCAGTTGGCCGGCCCCGCCCAATCTTTCCTGGTTGAGCCGGGAATAGTCCAGTATTTCACGACCAACAAACACGTAGTTGCGCTGGGAAGCCTCCAGATCAAGCGGCGTATAGGGCACCCCACCCTGGTAGCGATACTTGACGCCAAGCTCCCAGTTGCGTCGAAACTTATAACCGCCGGTAAGTGAAACCAGGTGGCGATTATCCCAGGAAGATGCAACATATTTACCATCGGCGCCCGCAAATTCGGTCCAGAACAAAGTGTACGAGCCGGTGAAAAAGAAATTGCGCCTCAATTTTTGTTGAAAAAACAATTCAGCGCCGTAGCTGCGCCCAATCCCGCTGGCATTCACTGCTTCGTTGCCGATGATACCAAAATCGGCGCCCTGATTCGCGAGGGCAATACCCGTCCTTTCTGAAACCGGGTAATCCGTGTAACGTTTGTAAAACCCTTCGAGTGTGATGCGTGTGGTTTTGCCGGGTAAGTATTCCAAACCGGCTACGAAATGATCAGCACGGATGTAAGGTAAATCGCGGTTCACCAGCGCGCCGGTGTTATCCCGGAAGCCGAGCACCGTATACTGCGGAATTTTGAAATAACGCCCCACAGAAGCATTAATTTTCCATAAATCAGCCAATGCAAAAGAGGCGCTTGCGCGCGGACTGAGCGTACGCCAAATGTCGTTGCCCTGATCGGTGAAGGTATTTCCATCAGCACGCGCACCTACTGAAATAGCCAGCCGATCGTTGAACAAACTCCGGTTCACCTGGCCGAAAAACCCGTATTTGCCAAAGGCAATTTCCGTATCGAAAGCGGAAGTGATAGCCGTTTGGATGATATTTCCGGCTGAATCCCGCACTTCGGGCCTGATACGTGCCAGGGTGTTGTTGTTGTACTTGACGTATTGAGCCACGGCGCCGTAACTGATTTTCCAATCGCCCAGGTACACGTTGTAGTCGAAACGCAGTTTGTTTTCAATTTCCTGGCTGTTTAAACCGAGTGTCCGTTTGGCTTCGTCGGTTTGATCGCCGTTGAAGTTATCGCTGAACTGATCGAGGCGGTTGTCGAACATATTCCGGCTGAAAGTGAGGTTCCAAAATCCGTTTTCAGTCAGGTGTTTAAGGGCAAACCCCTGGGTGTAGTTCCATTGCCGGATGCTCGGCGCCGAAGAAAGTACGTACAGGTTTTCAGGCGTTGTTTCCTTCGGTGCCGCGAAAAAGAAATCGTCGATAGCGCCCAGGCCGATGGTCGTAAAAGTGGTTTTGGCATTGATTTTATGGGTGATTTTGTATTGAAAATCCCAATAATCGGGCCGGATGGGCAGCCCAATCGCTTGAAACAAAAACTGCAGGTAGGATCGGCGTGCAGAAGCGAGGAACGTCGTGTTTTTACCCAGCGGCCCTTCGGTGGTCAGTGCCGCTTCGCTGCTGCTCAGGCGGAAGTTGCCCTGCACCCGGTTAGGGTTGCCATCGCGCTGTTTAAATTGCAAAACACCGGAAAGCGGATTGTCGTATTTGGCAGCAAAGGCTGAGGTAGCCAGCGTCACGTCTTCAATGAATGAAACATTAAGCATACCTACCGGCCCACCGGCCGCGCCTTGCGTGCTGAAGTGGTTCAACACGGGAATTTCCACACCATCCAGATAGTACACATTCTCCGAGGGGCCGCCGCCGCGTATGATGAGGTCGTTGCGAAAACCACCCCCGCCGGGCGTTCCGGCAACACCAGGCAGCACATTCACCACCTTGGAGATGTCAAAATTACCGCCGGGATTACTTTTGATCTCTTCCAGACTGAGGTTTTGGATCGACAGCGGCGTTTCGGTGCTTGCCACTTTCACGCTTTTGCGCACCTTCACCTCCACTTCAGCAAGCTGGGTGCCGGATTTACTGGGCTCCAGTTCGAGGTTAAACGTTTGCTCGTTACCAACGGTTACAACGACGTTATACCGTGTTAATGGCTCATAACCAAGGTATTGCACCGTAAGATTGTACGTTTTCGGAGGGATACCCTGCAAACGAAAAATACCATTGATGTCGGAAGATGTGCCCAGGGAAGTACCCTCCAGACGAATGGTAGCGCCTACCAAAACCTCCTGGGATGTTTTGTCGCGGAGGGTTCCGCTGATCGAACCGGTTTGAGCGGCAACAGCACCCTGAAACAAAAGCACCGTAATAAATAAGACGAATTTGAAACTGCGAGCCATGTTTGAAATTTTGTTCAAATAAAAAATTAGTACAAAAACATACTTTATTAGTTTTTGTTTATACTTTTGAATAAAATATTAAACATGGATGCTCTAAAGCTTGGCGTTGAGTTGCTTGCGCGGTTTGAAAATTATCTGAAGGAAGGTCACGCCCCCGATCTGGCCATGTTTGGAAAATGGCTTTCCGAGCAAGCCTTTCCAAAGACAATGGCGCCTGAACTTCCAGCAGGGGAAACATTGGTCTCGGAAATACCCAAATACCTTACCTACTTGAATCGCTACGCAAAAAGTTACACCAAAAAGCTGGTCGACGGCACAGGCATCAGAAGTGCCGATGAGTTTGTTTTTTTGGTGTATTTATTGTTCGAAGGATCAGCTTCGAAAACCACGCTCATCGAAGTAGCCAGGCTGGATAAACCATCCGGCATGGAGGTATTGAATCGCCTGATGGCGGCGGGTTTTATCATGCAAACAGACAGTCAAAGTGACAAACGCCAAAAATTTATGTCATTGACCGAAACGGGCAGGCGAAAAATCCATGAAATTCTGCCTGCTTTTGAACGCTTGTCTCAGCTCCTGCTCGGCGATTTAACCTACCATGAGCGTGTCGAACTGCACCGCTTGTTGAAAAAGCTGGAAGATTTCCATGCGCCGATTCGCAGTAAAATCCAGGAGATGGATTGGGAGGAATTGCAAAAGCAGGTAAAAAAACCTGAATCTACATCCGCATAAAATCCTCCCGGAACACCCGGTCCAGGGTATCCATCAGAAAGTCGGCGTCGCTCCTGTCAAACACGATAGGCGGCTTGATTTTCAACACATTATGCGCTGGCCCGTCCGTACTCATCAGTATACCCAATTCGCGCATCCGGTTGGCCAGATAGGTGGCCCGCGGCTCGTCGGGCGCCAGCGTTTCGGGGTCGCTGATCAATTCAAAACCGAGAAACAGACCGGGGCCGCGCACATCACCGATCCCCGGGAATCGTTTCGAAAGTTCCCAAAGTTGTGCGTGCAGGTACGCGCCGGTGTCGAAGGCATTTTGCTGTAACCTTTCCTCCCGGATCACGTTCAACACTTCCAAACCAATGGCGCAAGAAACCGGGTTGCCGCCGAAGGTGTTGAAATATTCCATGCCATTGGCAAACGCATCGGCCACCGCCCGAGTCGTAACCACCGCCGCTACCGGGTGCCCGTTGCCGAGCGGTTTTCCAATCGTGACAATATCGGGCACGACCTGATGTTCCTGGAACGCCCAAAAATATGCGCCATGCCGGCCGCAACCGGTTTGTACCTCATCGGCAATATACAACCCGCCTGCCGCCCGCACGGCGCTCACCGCTGCTGCCAGATACCCCGGCGGCAGGGTGATTTGTCCGCCGCAACTGATGACGGATTCGCACAGAAATGCTGCCGGCCCTCTCCCCTGCTGGCGAAGACTGTCGACCAACTCCGCCATGTGAGCAGCGTATTTCCGGCCGGTTTCCAAGGTATTGCCTCGGTAAAGTCCGCGAAAAGCATCAGGTAATGGCGCGACATGCACATGCGGCGCGGCGCCTCTACCGCCCGGCCCGTCGAATTTGTATGAACTGACTTCCACACAACCCTGCGTGTTGCCGTGATAACCCACCTCCACGACAATCATGTCCTTCTGCTGGGTGTAATTTTTAGCCAGGCGCATCGCCAGTTCGTTGGCTTCACTGCCGCTGTTTACAAAAAATGCGACTTCCAGTTCCGGAGGAAAGGTGTTCAGCAATGCATCCGCGAAGTGCATGATGTTGTCGTGCAAATACCGCGTATTGGTGTTCAACACCGCCATTTGTCGCTGCCCGGCCCGCACTACGCGCGGATGTTCATGGCCCACATGCGCCACGTTGTTGACGGTATCGAGATAACGGCGGCCTGTGTCGTCGAACAAATATTGCCGCCACCCGCGTTCCATTTTTAAGGGCCGTCGATAGGATACGCTCAAGTTTTTTCCCAGGTGGTTTTGCCTGAAATGCAACACGCGCTCCTTGTCCATGTCGCTTTTTTGCTCCGGAACAACCAACGCCGGACCACAAATCAGCCCCGGATTCGGGCAGATACTCGTCCATATACCGCGTTTTTCCGGGAATGCCACACCGGGAAAGTCGCCCGAGCAGCCGAGCAGATCGAGCATGACTTGAAAATGCAGGTGCGGCGACCAGTTGCCGTTCTCAGGCATGGGGCCGATTTCACAAAGTTTTTCACCCGCTTTGATAACCTGCCCTACTTTCAAATGTTGAAGTGAGGTTCGGGTTAAATGACCATAGAGGGTGTAGAATGATGAATGATGAATGCTGAATGGCGAATGATGAATGGCGAATGATGAATCTGGTGGAGCGGGTATTTGGTGTTTTAAAATAATAGTCGGGCCGTAATCGCGGTCGTTGGCGTTGTCTTGAAAACTGTGAATCACACCTTCGTACGGGGCAAAAACGGGTGTTCCGGGGGGCAAAAAAACGTCGAGGCCGATGTGCACGGTACGCCATTGCGGGCCTTCATTGCCCTGCACCTCGTAGGCATCGGAGGTATAAAAAGGGCGCACCTCGTTGTATTTGCCGATACCCGGCAGCAATTTACCCGAGTTGGCATTTTGCGGATTGGATGTTAAGGTAGCTTCATACAGGGTTTGATCGATCAGTCGATGCAGTTTTTGCGCATCTTCGATGTCGGCCCAGCCGCCCAGATCAGGGCTTCCCACACTGAGATCGAGCCAAACGGCTTCCTGTAAATTAGCTTCGACGATCGGGCTGAAACGCGGACGGTTTTCGTTCGCCCACGCGACAAAAGCGGCGTGCGTCGGATGTGGCTCCCAGCCGCATGCATGGCGCAGACTCGCGTGCGCCAGCGCAGGAGAAATCGCCTGCAGTTTTTCCAACAACTCCCAGGCTGGTCGGTCGCTGATTTGCAGGTACTCGTTTTCCGGGTTTTCAGCCAGGTTCATCGCCGAACAAGTCACGCTTATGAGCAACCGCGCGCCAATCAGCGGGAAAAGCGCTTCCACCTCTTTCTCCGTCAGAGGAAAAACGCGGTGAAACCCTGCCGTGGCTTGCATGATGGCCGTCAGCGGGTCGGGTTTGTGCATGGCCAGGTAAGCCGCTGCAATGGCCAGTTCATTCACGGTATGGGTAAAAACCACATCGCCAAAATCAATCACCCCCGGCACCGTCGGGTTTTCCAGGTCATAACTGACCAGGATGTTGTAATCGTTTGCGTCGCAGTAACAAATGCTTTTCCGAAGTTCAGGAAAAAGCGAAAGCGCTTGTTTTTCAAATAATTGCAAAAAATAATCCGCCAATCTGCGTTTATTTGAATCGGTAATTTTATCCAGGTGATTCCGCGTCCAGGCGGCTTGGGAGGGATCCCACTTGATAAAACGATGGGCAGCAGGATGCTCAAAATCGACCAATGCTCCGGAAAGCTGGCCGCACATGGCGCCCACCCGATCGAGCAAATCAGAGGTATGCGGATTGACATCTGCAAAACAACGCCCTTCAATCCAGGTGAGCAGGCGCAAAAAGCGCCGCGACCCATCGGGCGCCACGATGTCGGTAATTTCTTCTCCTCGCACAGACGATACTACACGTGGAATTTCCAAACCCTGCGCCTTGTCCTGCAGGCGCCGCATCATGGCATTTTGCATATCCAGACGCTCGCGCGGTTCGGCCGGGTTGGCTATTTTGAGGGTATAAACCGCTCCGGAATTGGTTTCGACTTTAAAATTCAGGTCGATCTCGCCCGGGAGGGGCTTTACGGAAACGTCGAGTTGAAAATGTTCCTTCGCAAGGGAACGGATTTGGTCGATGCTGAAAAGCATGGAAATAAGGTGAAATGGTTAAAAATCCAATTGAAAACCGAGCACCGGCAACAATTCATTCGAGTCTTTTCTGAAATACAATTGGTTGCCGGTGGCATCGTAGCCGACACTCGTTACGCTGCGGCGGTTGGTGGTGTTTTGCAAATCGAGGCTGACGCTCCCGGCCACCCGTTTTTTATTGAAACGGTATAAAATTCTTGAATCAATGCGAAAGTAATCGGGCAGCTGGCTCTCATTCGTTCGGCTCGCATCGCCTACATAGGTACCTGCCTGAGCGGAGGCAGCCACGTCGAGTGGGGTGTATCGCCCCCCGCCGGTCCAGATCGCTCGTCCGCCGATTTGCAAGCCTGCGCCGTTTTTGAAAATAAATTCACGCCCCAGTGTAAATGCGGAAGTGAACCGGCTGTTGAACGGTGAATTGTACACCCGACTGCCGGTCGTTTGGTAAGTGGCAGACATCAGCGAACCCGTGAACAAAAAATACACCCTGCTGGTAAACACTTTTTCCAGGGCAATGTCGATCCCATAGTTTTCGCCGCTGCCTTTGGCCACCGCGGCCAGTTCCGGAAATCCGGTTTGGACATTCAGGTAATAATAGGCGCTTGAGGGGTCTGGACTTACCGGCACTTTTCCTATTTTTTGGAAATAGACTTCCGCCGTGAAACGCAGCTGCTTCGGCAGGTTCCATTGATAAGAAGCGACCCAGTGTTGTGTTTTCAACAACGGCAGGTTGCGGTTCGGGAAAAGAAGTTGTCCGGTAGAACTATCCACCTGGGTGTAAAAATAGGAGGCCAAAGGAAGTACCCGGCTATGCAGGCCATAGGCGAGCCCGATCGTTTGGCGGTTAGTCAAAGCATACCGCATGGAAGCGCGCGGCTCAATGGAGGCCGTTTTATTGAGCAGGAGGGTCAAAAAATGCAACCCGGCGTTGAGCGTGAGTTTTGGTGAGAACTCATGGGAAAGCTGCGTGTATGCTTGCACAGTTTGTGTATTGCCCTCTCCTTTTACGGATAACACCCGAAAGTTGTCCTGTATGTTGGACGTACTGCGCCGCGGCGCGGTTTCTTTGAAAAACTGGAGAAATACCTGATGGGCCATCAACCCGGATTTCAGGCTGGTGCGTGCGCCGAGGGGGTGAAAATAGTGGCAGGCGATCGACAATCGCTGGTCGGTAAAGTTTTCATCCTCATACCGATAGCGGGTGTCGATCAGGTTCAAGGTGTCGGATTGGTTGTCGATTTGGCTGCCGTTGAGGGCAATCACCGCTTTGAGCCAGGCGCCGCTTTCCATCGCACGCGTCCAGGTAGCGCCCAGGATGCCTGTTTGGGCATTTCGCACGCGTTGTTCCCAGTGATTGAAAATGGAAGGGTCGCGATCGGCCGGATTTTTAACCGGCTCGTATTCTTCCAGGCTTTTTCCACCCACTCCAAAAATCGTCCATTGGCTGCGCCGGTCGGGGCTGTCAAAAGCCAGGTTGAAGGAAAGATCCTGAAAGTCGTTGATGACCCGTTCGCCCACGAGGTAGAAGCCCAGGTTATTCAAAATACCCAGGGTGGAATATCGGTAATTAACCAGGTAAGAGGAGCGTTCGCGGCGAATGGGGCCTTCAGTGGCAAAATCCAGTCCAATGACGCTGAGGCGCGTTCGGTATTCGCGTTCGCTCATGTTGCCTTTTCGAAAACGCATATCGAATACACCGCTCAATGCATTGCCATATTCGGCGGCAAAGGCGCCGGTGCTAAAATCGGAGCGGCCCAACACCTGGGCGCTGAACAAGGTAATGCCGCCGCCGCTCGAACCTGGGCGGGCAAAATGGTTGGGATTGGGCACATCGATGCCTTCCACGCGCCAAAGAATACCCGAGGAGCTATTGCCTCGCACGATGATGTCGTTTTCGTCTTCATCACTCCCCCGCTGCACCCCGGGAATGACAGGGCCATGCGCCCCGGGTCGTTCACACTGGCCGGTAGTCGTTCGGTTTCTTCCACGGAAAAAGAACGGGCGCTCACCACGGATAGCGGATTGAGCGGTTCCGCCGAAAACTGAGTAGCCGTGATGACGGCTTCGCCGGCAACGACACCGCTCTCCTGCATTTCCACCTGGTAAAAAGTTTCGCGCACCGAAGTGATCAACAAGGCCTCCGTTTCCAGGGTGGTATATCCCAGGTAGGTACAACGCAAACGCGCACGCCCCAGCGGCACTTTTTCGATGGCAAAACCACCCGCCGCATCCGTAATGGCTCCCAACATCGGTTGTACATCGGCCACCTGAACCGTTACACCCGATAACGGCTGTCGGGTGGTTTTGTCAATGGCCAGGCCGCGGATACGTTGGGTTTGTGCAGATAAAAACAAAGGGATGAGCAGGAAGATAAAAGTGGAATTCCGTTTCATGACAATAACATTGGGTCCTGATTTCAAAACCCAAGGTCGGTTATTTTATAAATTTGATTTGAATGATTTCGAATATACCCTGACTGGCTGATCAGGCGAAGTATTAATTTTACCCAAAATCAAGTGTCATGAACCCTTTTTTGAATTCGCTTTTTGGGAACGAAACGCCAAGCACTAAAATCTTCGAGGCGGTTGGCGCGCCCATGCCCAATTTCAAGATAGAAGCTACCCATGTCCGGTTTGGAAAGCGCTCGCAACATTACATATTGGACGACGGCAGCAAACTGGCTTCCGTCATTGAAAAATGGCAGTTCAAGCCCGGTGATGTGGTCGGGCGATGCGGATACGACTATCAAATGGTATTGACCAACGGCGAGCTAGTCATGCACGTTTCAATCTGCTTTATTTGCAAAACGCTGATTGTCAACCACACGGATGTGTATCGAATTTCCAAAAAGCGAATCATGGATTTGATGGAGGAGGATTTTAAGGCGGTGTGACACACCCTAGCCAGCGTGCGGTATAAATCACTCGTTACTTCCATATTTCGCCCTTTCAGGGCTTTGTTGGTACGCCCGTTTATGTAGCAGGGCTTCACCCTGCTTTGATGCATTTCGCCCTTTCAGGGCTTTGCCCTGAAATCTTTGGTTTCCAGCCACTTAAATCATGGATTAGGCTTTCTCCATGCATTAAAAAGGAACCAAACCACAAAACCGAGGCTCAGGTAAATCCATACATCACCGATGACGGAATAAAGCGTCCAGGCGCCTTTGGTGGGAAGGTTTGCCATCATGATTCGGTCGTTTTGATCAAAACTGCTCATTTTAGCAACCATCTCCCCGGTCGGCAGCATAGCTGCCGAAAGTCCGAAGCGGGTTGACCGCAAGATGGAATGGCCCTGCTCTACGGCCCGAAAGGCAGCCATGTGGGTATGAATCGGGTCGATGCCCCGCCAATCGGAGGAGGGAACGGCTACGATATTGGCGCCCGATTGAGCAAATCCTTTTGCCAAATACGGAAAGTCGTAATCATAACAGATTGCGCCTCCCAGCCGGATATTCTCTACAGAAAAAACCTGCAATGGTTCCTTGCCTTTTCGCGATGGTTCGCCGGGTACAGGTTCGTGTTTTTGGTAGGTAAACAGGATTGCACCTTGGCCATTGATGAGCTGGTATTTATTTTCATACAACAAAGGCGCTTGCGACACTGCA
>JAEUUR010000352.1 GCA_016787465.1 Saprospiraceae bacterium
CGTTGGTGTAAAGTGCGTCAAGCGTCAGCAAGAGCTTTTCTGTGGGCATCACCGGCAAGCAAAGTATAACCGTCCAAAACCTGCCGCTTTTGTATCATGCCTTCCTGGCGCAAGCGGTCCACCAAAGGCTTGAACTGTGCCTGCAAGACAACCGGATCGACCCCATCAAGCCCTTCGCGCAAAGCAGTATCCCCCGGTATTTGCTCGATCCCATAAATTCGCTTCAAATTCTCGCTACGAGTAGCAAACTGCTGGCGAAAAGCCAGCAAAGACGGGTCTTTGAGCGAAAAAATGGCAAAACCAGCGCTCAACAAATCCCCCAACGAATAGGTAGAATTGTATTTGCGGTGATCCTTGATAGACTTGAAGCCTTCTCTTACCAGTTTTATCAATTCGTCAATCATTCCTTTTTTGGACGAAAGATATTGATCTTCAATGAACTACAAAAAAATGAAAAATCACATGCTAACTTTTTACAAAGCGAGAACCGCTGGCGAAAAATTGAACAGTTGATGAATAAAAATAATCCCAAAAGATGTTACGAAACTGATTCTACATACTTTCTATTATAGGAGAAAAAGCCCTCCTAATATTACAAACGCTTGGTTGTAGTCAAGCTTTACCTTCGTATCCACATTCACCAACAATACTTTATGGGACTTCTAGATAAACTGCTCGGCCGCACAAAAAAATCCGAAAAGCCTTCAACACCGGTAACGGAACTAAACCTCAATGATATTTGGTTTAGTCTGCCGACAATTTCTAATGAATTTCCTCTAACGGTTCCTTTGGGAAACCAAACTGATTTTGACATCCAGATCCATGAAGATGATTTCAGGCAGAACGAATTCTTGAAAAAATCGGCGCGAGCAGCGATAGAAACAGAGCTAAGCGCTATTAACGAGGTATGGAACATTTATAGCAAAAAAGGCGATGGTTATACCGTATTCAAGGTTTGTCATGTCAGAAAAACCATCGGAGAACCCGGCCTGAATATTCCTTTCAACGACCTGAAAAGCCTGTTAAACAGCAGCGATGCAGGCCAGGTCATCGTCAATGGGGCGGCGCTCGCAGGTGGTTTTGTAATAAAAACGCAACACACTACCTACTATGGAACATTGGATCAGGATTTGGTAACCACGCTTTGTTTATTCGAATGGAGTGAGCAGTCAATTGCTGAAATCAATGCGATCAACAAGTCATTCAATACGCTTTTGGTTAATTGGTGTCAGTGTGAAATCATGAATCATGCATAACGAGAAATACCTCACCCAAATCAGCAAATTCCTCAGCATGGTATTGCGCCACAAGCCCGAAACCATTGGTATTCAACTGGATACAAGCGGCTGGGCGGATGTTAGTGATCTGCTCGAAAAGGCGAATAACCATGGAGTCAAGTTCGATAAAGCAACCTTGCACTTGGTTGTAGAAACTAATTCTAAAAAGCGTTTTGCGTTTAACGAAACGCAAGATAAGATCAGAGCAAGTCAGGGACATTCAGTCAATGTCGACCTGGGCTATCAAAACCATCAACCGCCCGAGATTCTGTATCATGGCACAAAAGAAAGTGCGGTGGAATCCATTCTTGAAACCGGTATTGAAAAACGTAACCGGCAACACGTGCATTTAAGCATCGACACAGAAACTGCGATTAAAGTCGGACAACGCCACGGAAAACCCGTGGTATTGAAGGTGATGGCCGGGCAAATGTTTCGCGATAATTATACGTTTTTCCTTTCCGCCAATGGCGTGTGGCTTACGGATTATGTGCCGAAGGCTTATTTAATGCGATAAAATCCCTAACTTTGCATAAATTGAGTGCAAATGGAATTGATCAATAAATATCAAAAAGAGTTAAAAAATGCCTGCATGAAATTCAGCGTAGATGAACTCTATGCATTTGGCTCTATTTTGACTGACAGATTTAATGCTGACAGTGATATTGACTTTGTTGTTTCTATGAGTGCAAAAGATCCTGTTGAATACGCCGAGAATTATTTTGATTTTAAATTTGAATTAGAGAACATATTTAAGCGAAAAATCGATTTGCTTGAACAAAAAGCAATCAAAAACAAAACATTCGAACAGTTGATTAATCGGCAAAAAATACTCGTTTATGCAAGAAGTAATCAAGGTTTGGCTTGAAGATATCGAACGGGCTATTGCTGAGATTAATCAGTTCCTTCCAGAATCAAAGAACTTTATCGAGTTTTCAAATGATTTAAAAACTAAACGTGCAATAGAAAGGAACATTGAAATTATTGGTGAGGCAATGAGCCGTATTTTGAATTTGAATCCTGATATCCCCATTGCCAATTCCAGAAAAATAGTTGATACAAGGAATCGAATAATTCATGGGTACGATTCCGTGTCTGATGATGTGATTTGGCTGATCGTAATTCGCTACCTTCCTCTTTTAGAGCAGGAAATCAAAGAGATCATCAAAAACGGATAATAGTAAGAGGTTTGTACAGTAAAGACTTTTAAGGTGATTGAACCGTTTCGGCTCCTCATGGATGTACCAATTGTGACCCTTGTAAAAATTCCACCTGCCTATGCTCAAGCTCCCACCCGAAACAATCACTGAATTGCTGGCGGCCATGGATCACTTCGAAACCCTCGCCCGGCAGCTCATCAACAAGTTGATCGCCGAAACCGACCAACCGAAAAAAGCCGCCATCGTGGCCGGAAATTATGATGAAATCCAACACGCCGACGTATTGAATGGGCAGCAATACCTGTCGGGCAATTGGGCTTTTGATGTACACGGAGAACATTGCATGTTTAAAAACGCCGTCACCGGGCAAACCCTGGAGGTCTCGTTGGGCAACCCGGAAAGTATCGGAAACCTGGATCCTTATTTTTTTTACCAATTTCTGGATACCACCGCGCAGTTCAACCATCTGACCGGTTATTTCAACCGCCCTTTTCAAGATATGCTCGACTTTTTTGAAGCACTTGAACGTCAAAACCAGCTTGCCAGCGTTTATGGGGTACAATTCAAAAGGTTGAAACCATGAAACTGCCGCGCATCCTCTTGTATGCCTTTTTACTACTGATTTATTGGAATTGCTCCACTGAAAAGAAAAAAAGCGAAGCAACAGTCCTGGCTCCCAGGTTGTTCGACCTGAATGTGCCCAGCCAAAAAGAAGCATTCGACCAATGGGTGCGTGCCAATGTCGTTTCGTCCAACAACGATACCACGGCAAAAAAATACGAGTCGGCCAGCAAGTTTTATTTTACTGGCGATTCCTCGATTGCAGCGTTATGTATTTTTGAAGATCAGGCGTTTGAGGTGTACAGCCAATGCCTCGGAGAATGGGGAGGCGCGCTGCTCTTCGTCGATAAAAAGAACAAAAAAAACGCACATTATCTGCCTTCCACTTGCCCCAAAATGATTGATTTTCAAAATGGTAAGTATGTCATAACCAGCACCTTGGCCCATTTAAGCGGATCGGCAAATATTATAACATTAAGCGACCCCAGGCAGTTGCCTATGTTTCAACCCGGTAAGTCTTTCAGTGAACAAACGCCGGCGCCCAATCATTTGATCACGAGCATTTTCGATACCACAGGCATTACCCTCAATGTGTATTACCCGTACAAAAATCGGCATTTTATCGTTTTTTCTGAGTACGATACGGCCTACGTTGGGGAAGTAAAATCCGGTAAAATGATCGATAAAAAGCCCTTGTTCCCGCACGGCATCTGGTCGTATGGGCATCGAATGAACCGCATAAAACACGGAATTTATATCAGCGACATCCAGCACCGCTCTTCCATGAGTGATAGCAGGGAAACAACCACGGAATCGGTGCAGGGCGCCATTTATTTGAAACAAGATACCCTCTTGGTAGGATACAAACATGCGGTGGAGGTGAAAAAGAAAAATGAATGAGGCGTCACAGGCGAGTTAGTGAACCGTATTTTGATCACGAGCTTGAAATTTCTATCAGTAATTCGAGGAGAAATGATGATACCCGGAACCAAATAATTATGTGCCAGAGGCCTATCTAATGCGATAAAAAGCCTAGCTTTCCGCCAAAAACCATGCTGCGATTCAATTCTACACTACTGCTCGCTATCGTCATTGTCCTCTCAGCTTGCGGAGACGCTCAACAACAGCTCCCAAATGCCGTTGAGCAAAAGACGGCTGAAGGGCCTCATGTAAAAACGCTTGAACCAAAGATTGGCTCCACTCCCGACATCAGTGTAGATGCAAAGAAAAACCTCGAGCGCTTAAAACAACTTTATGCAAAAATCGACAGCATTATTAATACGTATCCCAACTACGAAGCCGCCAAACAACACCTGACCGAACGACAGATCGAAATCTGGGAAAACGAAGAAGCGTATAGCAAAGAAGACCACCTCGATATTAGCACCTGGGGTTGCAGTTGGTATTGTGGCGGCGGCCCTGACAGCATTTTTGCGAGCTCAATGCTTCCGGCTAACCAAAAACTCGACTACAAAGCAGAAAATGTGCACGATGGTTCACTCAGAACCGCCTGGGTAGAAGGTGCTTCAGGCCTAGGACTCGGACAAAGTATCACCTTTAGATTTCCCAAACTTTCGCCGCCGGTTACTACCGTCGAAATTTTCAATGGTTATATGAAATCCGAAAAAGTCTGGCAGGATAACGCAAGGGTAAAACAACTAAAACTGTATGTCAATGACCAGCCTTATGCCTTGCTAAACCTGAAAGATATCAAATCCAAACAGATTTTTGCTATCGATACGCTGCAAGGAACAAAAGATGGCCTTTATTTAAAATTTGAAATTACCGAGGTATATCAAGGTGAAAAATATGAAGACGTTGCTATTTCCGATATCGTATTTGATGGAATTGGGGTTCACTGTTTTGCCGAAGGCACGTTCATTGAAACACCAGGCGGACAGGTAGAAATACAAGACCTTAAAATTGGAGATAAAGTATTGTCATGGAATGAATTGAATCAATCCATAGACACTTCTACGGTGCTGGAACTGGCACATCAACCACACCACAACCTCTATGAACTCCAATTTTCAGAAATAAAAATTACCGTTACTGACGACCATCCGTTTTACTTCAACGGCATTTATTATTCCGTAAAAGAAAACAACCAATACGGCATTCAAACAAAAGCACTGAACGTGGGTCAGCAAATTCACTTTTTGATCAACGGACATACTCAGCCCATGGAATTGATGGCCATCAAAAAACTTGATCGTTGTGAAATGACTTACACGATTACGAAACTTGACAAAAACAGCCTGTTTTTTGCCAACGGGGCGTGTGTAGGGGTAGAAGGGAATGTGCGAGTAACCGTAATTGGTCAAAATAACTAAACAGTACGATTCTCTG
Source organism: Saprospiraceae bacterium (assembly GCA_016787465.1). Lineage (GTDB taxonomy): Bacteria > Bacteroidota > Bacteroidia > Chitinophagales > Saprospiraceae > M3007. The sequence goes on from JAEUUR010000352.1 coordinate 5,348, forward strand.
ATGTGAACAGTTGGCCATTGCCGGCAAATAATCTGGTATTCCTCCTCCACTCCCGCCCTTTTTGCTAATTTTGCCCGGCAACAACTACGCACCACGAACTTGACACTCAACATCATCGTACCTTGCTACAACCCGCCAACGGGTTGGGAACCGGCATTGGCCCAAAGGTTTGAACATTTTAAATCAACCTTGAACGGGATGGTCGCTGAGGTGGGGCTCATTGTTGTGAACGACGGCTCCGCGCGCAACGCAAACGAAGAAAATTTCAACGCACTCAAAGCGCTCATTCCAGGCGTGCAGGTAGTTAGCTACGAAGAAAACAGGGGGAAAGGCTATGCGCTCCGACAGGGCGTGCAGCGCTCCGAAGCGGATTTTCACCTGATTACCGACGCCGACTTCCCCTACACGCTGGAAAGTATGAAACGTATTGTGGAAAGCCTGATCAAAAACGGGGGCATTGCGGCAGGCAACCGCGACACGGCTTATTACGCCCATGTGCCGATGTTTCGCCGTTGGATTTCAAAAATTCTGCGCTGGATGTTGCGCAACGTAC
>JAEUUR010000353.1 GCA_016787465.1 Saprospiraceae bacterium
ACGAATTCGCCCTCGCTCATGTAACGGCCGCGCACATCCTGAAAGACGAAGATGTACCCTGCGCGTGCGAGGTTCATATTTTGAAACCCCTGGGAAAAGGCATCCGAACCGTATGGATTGCAGGAATAGGGTGTTCGGCGAACGATAAACGGGTACTTTTTTGATTGGTCTTTCGGCGAATAGATCGTGGTGAACAGTTGCACCCCGTCGCGCATCGGGATCATCACTTCCCTCTTGGTGAAATTATCGCGGATAAAAGCTGAATCCAGCGCGGCCTGGCTTTGTGCAGAAGCGGCGTAACCTAAAAGGGAACAGAGGCAAAAAAGTACAAGTTGTTTCATACGTTGCAAGAGGTGTTTCCAAAGCAAAAAGGTAGTGCATCCGACTTGTCATACTGAGCGCTGTAAATAAATGCAAAAGCCGCAGGCTAATTTCAAACCAAACAGCGCGAAGTATAGTTGCGAATTGAGCACGCAAAAAACGCAAATATTTTGTAACAAAATTCAAATGTCGGGAGTCTGTACAGTAGCGTAAAACAGGGTTTCGTCGAGTGTTTTCATCTTTAGATCGTTTTAACACTCCCCATTGCAACCTGTTTGATTGAACCTTTGTCTATAGAACCGTTCAAAACACCTTTAGCCTAACCAAATTTTTAATCCAACCGAATTCATTTTTGCGTAATCCGCAGACTAAATTTTTAAGCTATGAAAACTAAACTCTTCTCCTTACTGACGGTCATTCTGTTGACCTCCATTTTTTCCACCATTACGGCGATGCCTGCCAATTGTCAGGACGACATCAAGGTGGTGATTTCTGAAAAAAAGATCTGGTTTGTTGCCGACGAAATGCCTGTCAAGTGCTTGTGCATCAAAGTAAAAGACATGGCGGGAAAGGTAGTATTGGAAAAATGCCTCAGCTCTAAAATCGCCGACTGGTCGATCAATACCGAAAACCTGCCGAAGGGCGACTACACGGTCGAAGTAGGTAAAGACAAAATGGTGAAATTCAAAAAATGATCACGGATTTGACGGATTTGGGGATTTCGCGGATTTTGGGATTTGATGGATTTTGGGATGTTGAAGGTTATTGGATGTGAAGGAACTTTTTCACAACCGTTTCGACCTTCGACGAAAAGAATCTTTTCTCCATACTCCTAAAATCCCCCAAAATCAAAAAAATCCCCAAATCCGCGAAATCTCTAAATCCGCGAAATCTCTAAATCCCACGAATCCGCGATTAACGTACCATCCTTTGCTTAGCCCCGCCCGGAGGAATTCCGGGCGGGGCCTTTTTATTTGTATGATTATTCGCTTTTAGGAATCACTCTGCTTTGGAATTCGGAAATATTAACCATGTTCCTAAACCCGGATAGTTAGTTATTTGTTTATCCACCGCAGCTCCAGCACCAACCTCCTCCTAACGAGATATCAAAATCTCCTCCAACAGGTTCGAACTGACTGATAAGCAGTAGGACCAAGGCCAAAAGCACTGCAGCACCAATGCTGCCGATAATACCCAATGCTTTGGCCCATCTAAGCCGACGCCTTACTTTTTTGCTGAGTTGTTCTCCGTTTTTACCCCTTCTGAGCGCTCTTTCGGCTTTATTTATGGCGATAATTCCCAAGATGAAACCCAAAGGGAGTAAAACAATGGTAGCAGTGAATATAATGCTCGAAATGCCGATTGTTAGGGCCTCTTTCGACAAGGATTCCAAACTTTCTTCCTTGGGTTTGGCTTTGGTTTTGGCTTTTGGCTTGTCTTTTTTCGGTTCCGACTGCTGAACAACCCTCAGCTTCTTTTCCGCCGGTTCGGGTTTTAACTTGGCTGCGAGTTGGGCCTTTTTCACCGAGGCGACCCGGTTCGTCGGAATGGCGTACACCCGATCATTGGGGTCGTCGCAAAAGGAAAAACGAATTTCATGTTTGTCGTGCCGGAGGATATGGCAGATGTAGGTGCGGCCTTCAGTGGTAACCAGCGTGTCGCATGCGGCATTTTCCGAGCTGGAGGAGGCTTTTGTTTCGCTAAGGTTCAGACTAGCGAAAAGCAGAAAGGTAAAAATCAAGTAGTTCTTCATCGTTGTGTCAGGTTAGAATCATTATTGAATGCTCAAAGGTGAAGCTGCCGATGTCCTAACCTGAATTGAATTTTGCCATTAAAAGATATTTATTTATTTAATTTAAGTAAACTAAAAATGTATTTCACCATGAAATTGACAAGAAAAATTTGTAAATTGTTTTCCCACAAGGAGTTACAGGAGTGTCTGAAAAACTCCTGCACCTCTTGTAACTCCTTGTGGAAAAAGAAAACCCCGAATCTTGGCGATCGCCAAAATTCGGGATTATGTTCTGGTGCAACAGCGGCTTTACTTATTGCTTTTTCAGCTCTTCTTTAATCGCCTTGTTTTCCGACTTACGTTCCCTTTTTTCAACTTTTTTAGCTGATTTGACTTCTTTTTTCTCGGCTTTGCGCGCGTGTTTTTCCTGGTGTTTGGCATCGCGGCGCGCCATAACTTCGTCGTACTTTTTGGCTTGTTCTGCGTTCAGGTTGGCTTTGTGGGCGCGTTTGCGTTCTTCACGCAGCTTTTCCATCTCGGCCTTTTGTTCTTTTTTCAAGGCTTTCGACTTGTTGCGGAAATCATTATCGGCTTTTTTAAAAGCTTCCTTTTGTTCTTTTGTCAGGTTGAGTTCCTTCGCCAGATCATCGTCAGAAGCGCCTTGGCGGGTTTTAGCTGATTCAGAAGTTGCTGGTTTGGCCTTGGTTGCCGGCGCCGGTTGCGTTTGAGCGTTCAAATTGAAAGCAACAAAAAATGCTAAAACGGCGGTGGGGATCGATTTGATCAAAGATTTGATTGTCATGTTCGTACATGTTCCCGTTTTTGAAGGAACAGTATTAGAACGTGAGAAAGCCGCTGAGGTTTCATGGGCAATGACTTAAAAATTCGTTAAATAATGAATGATTTTTTTTTGATATGTTTGCGTGCCGGGTATTAACTTATTGTCGCTACCACACCTTTGAGGATTCCACGGTCAAAATTCATTCTTCACCCTTAAAAAATGCTCCCCATGCTTAGGTTTTTTTTGCTCGCCTTTCTGCTCGCTGTTGCATTTTCAGCAGTTTCCCAAACCGAAAAAGGTTTTGATTTGAACAAAAAAAGAAAATTTGAACAAGCGAGAATTGCATTCATAAAAGACACTTTGGTCGACAAAAAATCGGCAGCGGCTTTCTATGGTTTGGCTAAAACCTATGAGCCAGTCTTTCGGGATAGCCTGAATTCCGCAATTTTGGCTAACTATTACGTGCAAACAGCTGATTCAATGATGGCGAAATGGCCGGAGGCCATCGATTTTGCCAAAAAATTTCAGGTTACACGCGCTACATGCAAAGCAATGACGACTCAAATACCGACACTCGCATGGGCAGGTGTTGAGCGAAGAAAGTCATTCCATGAAATTATAAAATTCAGAAAGTCGTTCCCTTCCTATTACACCAAATACAAACAGAAAATAGAAACAGCCGCCTGGAATGCAGCTGTAAAATCATTGAATTTTGAAACCCTGGAACAAATCCGGCAGAACTTTGAAGGATTTTTCGATAGGGATACCTCTAAAATAGTTAAAGAAAAAAGGAGAACGATTGCAAAATACACCTATGATTATTCTGAGGATTATAAAACCATCAGTATCATCTCCAAACACTATATCGATTGTTTGTATGAAAACAACATGGCCCTTGACCTCAACCTGGATTCAAGGCTTATTGAATCATTCGTTGATGACTTCGGGGTGCCAAATTTGAAAAAATTTCGGGAAGAACAACCAAACCATTGGGTGAGCAGCACATGTTGGGCAAAACAAACGGCAGCAGCTCTGACAGACGGGAATTTGAAAAACATATTGGGCCATTTTGAAAAATACCCATTGGAGTATCTGAACTACTATCCGATAAGCTGGTATTTATGGTCGACCTACCGCCATAATGAAAAAGTGTATGATACACTCGGTCAACGTGAAGCAATTAGGTTGCGGGAGATTATCGATACCTATTCAGAGTTGAAATTATTAGATAATTTATCCTACCAACCAGATTCCATCCGGTTTTCGGAAATTGTAAAAAGCGGCGCGCCGTCGTGGCGTTCTTTTGTATTGTTGCAAAAAGGTTTCAAAAGATGCATCAGTCATAAAAACTGGAGTCTGGCGCGTTGGTTAATAACCACCTGCCAACCCATGTTCCCGAACATAGAGCCGGAATCCTGCCAATTTTACTATTATACCTGGCAAGAATGGTTCGAAGAAATGAAACGAATTCTATCCACACCCTATGAGCCTTTGATCCCTAGAGCGCTCGACGAATTAAATACGAATGGCGATGAGTCAGTTCCTATTCCTTTTATGGGCCTTGAACAAAATACACTTTATTTTACCGGAGCAGATCGCCCTGATGGTTTAAACAAGGAAGATCCTTACGAAGTGACATTTAAAGATAATGTGTTTGGAAAACCTAAATTGGTGAGCGGCCTTGCCGGCGATAAGAATGAATCCATTCTGTCGCTCACCGTAGATGGGAAAGAAGCGTTGCTATTTATTGACGGTGTGCTGCACACGAGCCAAAAGTCTGAGTTCGGCTGGTCAAAACCTGTAGAAATTGCCGCGATCAACAAAAAATTTGCCTGGGTTGGCAAAGCGTGTTTGAGTGCCGAGGGTTCGGTTTTGGTTTTCGAAGCCTCGGAAAAACAGCTGAGGTATGGCGCCAATCCCAACGTTAATTTATATGTATCCTTTCGGGATGAACATCGTCAATGGCAAACCCCGTTCCCTCTGCCGGATAATATCAACACATCGTTCAAGGAAAGGTCGCCTTATTTGGCGCTGGATGGTAAAACCTTGTATTTCAGCAGCAACGGCCATATCAGCTTAGGAGAAATGGATGTCTACAAAACAACCAGACTCGACGATACCTGGAAAAAATGGTCGGAACCTGAAAACCTGGGTATTGAAATTAATACAGTTAAAGATGATTGGGGATTCAATTTTTCAGTGACCGCCGATGGAAAAACAGCTTATTTTTCCCAGGAAGATGTAAAAGGCAAAAAGAAAAATGAATTGATGGTTACCGGCCTTCCTCCCAAAATGAGGCCTTTCTCCGTGAAGTTTATCGAAGTCGTAGTGCCTTCGCATGTTAAAAGTGTCGATGTTAAAGACCGGAACAATGCATTAATTCGAACTGTACCTGTATATGATGGTCGGGCAGTCGTAGCAGTGGAAACCAAAAAAGAAGAGGAAATATTAATGATCGCTCCGAGTGGTTATGGGGTAATTTCCAACACTGTGGAGGTAAATGCGGCAGAAACGAATCAGTCAATTGTTCGCGATACTGTTTTCAAAGCAAACACCGTAGAAGAATTGCAAAAATCAAATGAGGTTTTTCAGATCCCCGATGTACACTTCGACAAAGGCAAAGATTTGATTAAACCAGGTGCTGCTGTTGCACTGAACAAATTTTACGATAGCATAAAAGGCGAGAAACCAAGGTTATTCATTGTTGGGCATACCGACAATGTTGGCTCAGAATCCGCCAACCTGAAACTATCAAAAGACAGGGCCATTTCTGTTAAAAACTACCTGGTTAAACTGGGGTACGCTGCCAGCCGGATTGAAATCGTTGGAAGAGGCTGGCTAGACCCAGAGGCCGACAACTTAACCGAGGAAAACCGGGCTAAAAACCGCCGCGTCGAGTTTCAATTCGTGAAATAACCAGATATGGTGGTTACCGCAGCGCCACTTTGGCTTTCAGCACTTGGCCTTCAATTTCCACGTTTAACCAATAAACACCGGCTGGCAACTGCTTGCGCTGGAATATGATCTCGTTATCCCCGGCATTCAACCGGATGGTTTGTTTTCCAAGTTCCCGGCCATCGTTGGCATACAACACGCAACTTGCCGTATTGCCTCCCACCGGAGCATATAACAACGCCTTGATATCCCCCGTTTCTACCGGATTCGGCGATACTTTCAGCGAGTAATTGGCAATTTCCGGATCTATAACCGAAGAAGTGATGAGGTTGTTTTTTGCAATAACCCATAATTCGGGATCCCACACAATACTGTCGACCGAAAAACCCGGTTCAACGATAAACTGTTCACCGCTGAAATGATGATCCAGCCGCACATCCTGGGTTTGACCGTTGGGCCCGTACAAACGCAGCGGTACCGGCAATTCAAAAAAGCCAACCGAAGGGTGCGATTGCGATTGCCCTAAATGGATCGTTACCTGCCCGTCTGATTCCTGCTGCCATTGAACCAAATAGGAAGGGTATCCTTGGCCATATACCCAATCGGCAAAAAACTCGTCCAGATCAATCCCTGAAACAGCCTCGAGATGGGCCTGCAAGTCGGACGTGTGCGCGTACGCGAAGCTGAGTGCCGGGTCATTGATATAATTCCGGATACCCTGGAAGAATGTGGCGTCGCCTAGTTTCCACTGCAACATCCTCAACACCATGCTTCCTTTCGAATACGACAACAACCCACTGAATATACGTCCGACGCTGGTGGTATCGTCCACATAAACGGAACCGTAGGTTTCCTGTGTCGCAAACTTGATTCGGTCGCGTTTGAACTTTGGCCATTCCAAGGGTCTGAATTGTTCATAACACAGCATGGTACAAAAGGTGGCGAAGCCTTCGTTCAGCCAGATATCCTGCCACGAACCACAGGTCACTTTATCGCCAAACCATTGGTGCGAAAGCTCATGCGCCAGCAAACCGAAACCAAAACCTCCCACAAACGTCATGGTTTGGTGCTCCATGCCGCCGCCCCAGCCAAACTGGGTGTGTCCGTATTTTTCAGCTTCGAATGGATATAACCCGAACAATTCGTTGAAGAATTGCATATGCGCCACGTTATCGGCCACCCCAACCTGTGCATCAGCCAAACGTTCAGGATACACGTAATTCACAATTGGAATATTTCCCACCGATGAAGGAACATCCACGGTAAATACGGAATAGTTCGTAACCGCCATACAAACCAGGTAAGCGGCAATGGGATATCGGTGTTTCCAATGTGCCGTAGTGAAGCCGTTTGAAGTAAGCTCTGACATTAACGTTCCATTGGAGGCGGCTTTGTACCCAGTCGGACTACTGATATACACATCGATGGAATCGATTTTATCGTTCAACGATTGTTTACAGGGCCACCATTCCATGGCGCCATAAGGTTCTGAAAGCGTCCAGAGTACCGGTATGCCTTCGTGGGTGTTCACCTCAAAAGAGCCAAACCCAGTGGAAGTTGGTACGCCTTGATAATAAAAAGTTAGTGAATCCAGCGTTTCCGCCGGCAACATTGCTGGGAAGAGCGCTGTAATCACATCCCCATTCCGGGTATAGTTGATCTGATTGCCGTGGTACAAAATACTGTCCATGACGAGCGCCTGGGAGAAATCGAATTCAAGTGAATTCAGCGCCTCCACGGGCTCAAAGGTTGTCATCACCTCGCCTCGAATGTACCGCACGGCCGGGTCGACCTGCCAGGCAACTCGGCAGTATTTGATATCGCTTCGGTTCACGGCACTCACCAATGCATTTCGGTTTTGCGCCTCATGGGCGCGCAGCCAAGCAGCTTTTTCGTATTCAGCAATCAGGCTGGTTTCGTCAACATATTGGGCTTGAGCAGCCGCTGTAAACACAACAAAGGCAACGGAAAAAAGGATATTCAATTTCATGTTTCAAAAATAGCGGTATCTGATTTGCTACTTCTGCATGAAAGTGCATAATTGTCCGCATTGGCGCAAATGATCTTGGTTAGAGCGGTTCTCCAAACATCACCCGGTGGCCATCGATTGTGCGAATACCAAACTCGCGTTGCCCCCAGGGTTGGCTTGTCGGCATCGACATCATTTCCACTCCCCTGGCTTGCAGTTCTTCAAAAAGCGCATCGATGCCTTCCACATCGATATAGGCGAAGTAGGAATGGTTACGCAATTCGAAGGCCGAGCGGTCGTCGGTACATTCACCCAGCATGACCGTGCAAACATCACGGCTCAACTGATGCCAGCCGCCGACGGTCCAATCGGTCGTAAAACCCAGCTTTTCCTGGTAATATTGAACGGAAAGCGCCAGGTTTTGTACAGCCAGAACGTAGCGGGTACGGTAGATTTTTGTCAACATTTCAAATGATTTATGAGTTCAATACACCTGCCCTATTCTTTCACCACTTTCCCAAAACCCAAGATGCGACCGTTTTCAACCAACTGCAGCAAATATATGCCTGCCGGCAAGGAATGAGCATCCAGTTGAGCCCGGCTACTGCCAGTTGCTACTGAGTTTTCAAGCAACAAATGACCGGTAAGATCGATCAGTCGAACCTTCATTCCAGGTTTCACATCCCAGGGAAATTGTACCGAAAAAACGCCCGTTGTCGGATTGGGTATGATCAATAATTGTCCAGTCGTTGGAGTGGGAAAAACCGAAACCACTGGTTGAAAAATGCGGGTTTCCGCTGTATTGGTGATGATCGCAGGGTTTGAATCAAAATAGATTTCAGCCGTATTTTCAACAACGGTTCCTGCAGGCAAATCCGGTTTCATTCGAATGGCAAATGAAGCATAACCCTGACTTCCCAGCCAATTCGAACCGCTATCGGGTAAATTGATATTTTCAAAATACCAATCCAGCACACCGTTGTTTAAATCCAAAGTCAACACATTGGCATGGCTGGCACTCAATGGCCTGATCGTAGTCCAGTCGAGCTTCGGATCTAGCTGATCAATAATGCGCACCAGATAAGCCAGGTCGTTACCGGTATTTTGAAAACGAACGGTGTATCGAAGTTCGGAAGTTTCGGGTAAATAGTTTACTTCAACGGCACTCCGGTCTACCATTTTATCATTCGGATCGTAGGAACACCCTACCACAGACCCAGCTGAATCGTTGCTGCCTGCTACCCATTCTCCATCGGTATTTACACTATAAAACTGGCAACTGATGCGTGCGGTATCGCCGATGTTTTCAGCTGAAGCAACCTTGTAGATTGCCTGAAAGGTGAAAGTTTGTGATGGCTCAACACCAGTAATTCGCCACCACAAGGTATCGCCACTGATCGAATCTACCGGAATATGTGCGGAAACAAAGGTTACGAATTGATTCCCTGAAACAGCAAGCCAGCCATTGGTAAGTTGGCAGGCAATATTTTTCAAATTAAACCAAACAGGCACCTGGAGATCGCAACGCGCTTGAAACCCTGATATGTGTGGTTCAACGACCTGATAATCTTCGTCACTGGTAAATCCGAAAATCAATCCAGAAATCAACTGCCCCTGGTAATTGATGTGATACTCGGCTGAATCGGTGGTCAACTCCCAGCAGGGATGTGGTCGGTAGGTCAACACGTTCGGCCCCTGTGACGCATAAAACCTGAAGGTTCCATCGGCTAACGCATAAGTTTGCAAAGCATTCGGTTGCATTTCCATGGCGATATCCGACAGGTATGGTTCGCCCTGTTCGAATTGTCCGTTTTCATTCAGGTCGTGGAAACAAAAGCCGCTGATCAATGGCGTTCGACGCAGGTTTTCATACCAGCCGTTGCGTTTTGAAGCCCCGAAAAACACATCCGGGTCTTTGTCGCTGTCAATATCCGCTACCTGGGCAATTAAGTGGCCGACAGGGCGAGTTTCGAAAGAATAGGCCAAATCAAACTGGCCTGTTCCGTCATTTCTGTAAATAAAAATCCGGTTTCCGGAAGCTTCATCCACCCGGGTAGACGCCCAAATGTCGTTATCGCCATCGCGGTCAAAATCCGCAGTAGCAATGGCAAACAGGTTGGTACCTGTTGACGGAACGATGAACTGTTTTACAAAAGACTGTCCGCCGTTTATATTTTTAGCCCAATAAATACCACCTTGGTTGGAAGCAATCAGCAAGTCCGGAAAAGTATCCTGGTTCAACTCTACCGGTATAGTATGCAGCAGGTCGAAATACTGTCCAAGCCACTGGGCAAGTCCGTAATTCCCTGCGCCATCATTGGCACTCCAACTCAGCACGCCCTGTGGCGATTGTTGAAAAAACAAATCCGGGTCGCCGTCATGGTCAATATCAGGGTGTTGTTCCACACAAAAACCCTGATAACTCAAAAAGGCGATAGAGTCGGGAGCTGCTAATTGCCCGCCGCCGGTATTTTTCAGCAGTTTTAGCTGGAAGCCTGTGTCGAAACCGCCACTTACAAACACATCCTGATCACCATCGCCGTCGACATCCGAGCCGTGCACACGATCAGGCTGGGAGTAGCTGCCCGTGGTGAGTTCCACTTCCACATAGGGGCCGAACTTGCCAATACCATGGTTAGGATAAATCCTCATTTTGGGGAAATGCAAGCTGACACACAACGCCTCCGGTAAGCTGTCGCCGTTCATATCCACAAATGCCACATCCTGAAAACCGTTATCGAGGGTGTGAATCAGTCGCAAATCGCCAAAACCGCCATTGAACAGTTGCGGGCGCCAACCAACCATACCGTTGATTTTGGAACCGAAGGCAACATCCTGCAGCCCGTCTTTGTCAATATCGACGATGGCAATCGTTTCGGGCTCCGGCAGAATGTTGGTGAGTACAAAATGTTGCTGGCCTGAATTGCCTTGACCATCATTAGGAAAATAAAATACTTCATCGAAACGCCATGTCATCGGATCCGGATCGCCATCGCCGTCTACATCCTTCCAACGCAAGCCCTGGTTGTCGGTGTTAAATCCGAGCGTGACATTTCTTTCAATGGAAAAATTACCGACGCCATCGTTTTTAAGCAGCGTCAGGTGATTTGACAAAACCATGATATCCAAGTCCTGATCACCATCCGCATCTGCGACTTCCAAAAAATTGTCAAAATGAAAAGGCAGCAGGGTGTCTGAGATCATCCTGACTTCCGGAAAACTACCATCGCCTGAGTTTGGCATAAAAATCAGTTGTTGTTGATCTTCGCTCCAGCAAACCAAATCAATATCGCCATCGCCGTCAAAATCGGCTGGCAAAAGTCCGTTTCCTGATGTGTTACCGATGTTCACCAGGCCCGGTGTCATGCCTGTTTGTAATTCTATAAAATCGTCCAGCCCGCCGGCTCCATCGCCCGGATACCAACCAAAGATGTTTTGTGCATAACTCGATACACAGAGATCGTCATTGCCGTCGTGGTTCAAATCCGCCATTTTCGCAAAAATCAGCGGTGAAGGGAATTGATCCAGCTGCACGAAATTGAACTGATTGAATCCGTCATTTTTCATCCATACGATTTGGGTATATGGACTGTTGTAAATCGTGAACACAAAATCCATGAACCCATCATGGTTCAAATCGTTGAGAAAGGCCTGTGTCGGCGCGTAAAAGACGGGCATGATAAAAAGCGAGGAATCGCTCAGGGTACCTTGTGTTGTCAGCCAATGCAATCTCAACTCCTGTGTAATTGAATCTACGGCTAGCATTTCCGGTTGTCCATCGTTGTCATAATCGAGAAATGCCCTGAAATACAAGCCGTTTGCAAACAATTCTTCACTAAAATTGCCTTCGCCATCATTTCTGCCAAGCAAAATGGTGAAAAGGCTGGTGGTTCGGGTAATCAGGTCCTGATCGCCGTCAGCGTCGACATCGGCCATATCGTCTACGAGCCAGGTTTGGTAATTGTTGATGAAAAATGGGTTAGGGCCATCGAATTGTGCTGCGAGGCAGACTGGGAAGGCAAGGGCGAGTACTAAAAAAACTGGTTTCATCGAGAAGGTTAATTTCAGTTGCGGTTAAAAATTCAAGGGTATATCTGTCTGATCAAATAAAACTTACCGTGGAAGCGTCGGAATTTTGAATTGGGTTTTTCGTGTATTTCACCATCCGATCCCGTAATCCTCCCCGTGGTTGCTGCTGCCGCCCCAAAAGCAGCCATTTTTCCAGTCGAAAAAGATGGCATTGACTGGGCCACTGGTGCGTTCGCGATAGGTAATTTTATAACCCAGCATGCCCAATTCTTTCCGGCTCCAGGGGGGCATTTGCTGATTGAGCACCATGGAACCCGCCTGTTTTTCGTGGTCGCCGAAACTGGAAAACATTTGATTGGTGATAAAACTGGGCGCTTCGCAGGCTTCCTGAACGGTCATGTTGAATTCCACGACATTCAGGAAAAATTGCAACAACAGTTGATCCTGCTCGTCGCCGGCTTGTTTGGCAAACGATAAAAAAGGCTTGCCGTCCTTCAGCGCCATGCTGGGTGTGAGCGTCACGCGTGGGCGCTTGCCGGGCTCCACCACATTAAACGGATTTTCTTTTTCATCCAGTACAAAACTCTGCATGCGCTGGCTCATGCCGATGCCGGTGTTTCCGGCGATGCAGGCTGGCACCCAGCCGCCGCTCGGCGTGATCGACACCACCCAACCTTCCTTGTCGGCGGTTTCAACGGATGTGGTACCTGCAGCAAAATCCTGAAAGTACTGGGCGGTAGGGTCGGTGGGTTGCCAAACGCTTCCCCAGCTTTTCAACACGTCCTGATACGGATTGGTTTTCCCTTCAAACGGATATGGGTCGCCAGGAGCGGCATCCACATCGTTTTTTTCGTATTGAATGAGCTTCGCGCGCGCCTTGGCATATTCTTTCGACAATAGCCCCTGCATTGGTTCGGCAGGGGGAAAAGCTGGATCGCCGTAGTAAAAGTCGCGGTCGGCAAAAGCCAGGTTCAACGCCTGGTACAGGGTGTGTATATACCTCGTGGAGTTATACCCCATGGTTTTCAGGTCGAAATTCTCGAGTATATTCAAAGCCTGAAGCATGACCGGCCCTTGCGTCCATTGCTGCAATTTGAACACGTCGATGCCGCGGTAATTGGTAGAAAGCGGCGTTTCAATTTTAACTTGCCAATTGGCCAGGTCGGCCTTGGTGATCAGACCGCCCTGTTCCTGGCACCCGCGACTGAATTCTTCGGCGATATCGCCTTTATAAAACCGGTCGTACGCCGCATAAATGGCCTCCTTGCGCGATTTGCCGGCTTTTAGGGCTTGTTTTTCAGCGTCCACCAACTTTTGCAGGGTAACCAATAAATCTTTTTGGACAAAAATTTCTCCGGCTTCAGGTGCTTCCCGTTTTTCGCCCGGGTGGGTTAAAAACACCTTTTTGGAATAAGGCCATTCCTTGATCCGGGCTTTTTCTCGCTCGATGGAGTTGGCCGTTTGCGCTTCGATCGGATATCCTTCCGCCATTTGCATGGCGGGTGCAAGCACTTGTTCCAGGCTCATGGTACCGTATTCGGCGAGCATGACCATCAGGCCGCCCGGCGTGCCTGGTGTGACGGCCGCCAGCGCCCCGTACTGCGGAGGGTATTTCAAACCTTTGTTTTTGAAAAAATCGGCGGTGGCGCCGCTTGGAGCTACGCCCAGGGCGTTGATTCCGATCACTTTGCCGGTTTTTGGATTGTAAATCAGTGCCTGTGTTTCACCACCCCAGCTCAGCACATCCCACATCGTGCAAGTGGCTGCCAGCATAGCACAGGCTGCATCGACGGCGTTCCCACCCTTGGTGAACGTCATGGCGCCGGCGGTGGCCGCCAGCGGCTTGCCGGTGATGGCCATCCAGTGCCTGCCGTGCAGTGGCGGCTTTTGGGTGGTCACGGGAAAGCTGTTGAAGGATTGGGCTTGAATGAAAAAAGGGAAAAATAAAAAACAGAATAATCTCATTGAATGTCTAATTTAGTAAAGATGCCACCAATGCTTAGAGGTTGTATGTAGAGGTTTCCGGTATTAAACTGCACAAACTTCTACAATTGAAAACTGAAAAGTAATCAGTTTGATTTATTTTTGCAAGATAGGTCACAAAATTTTTGAACGCTCATTAAATACAAATACCCATGGTGCCAAGTCAATTAAGAATAAGAGAGATATTGAATTATTATATACCAGGTATTTTACTACTCTATATTGGCGATATTGTGTATTATTTTTTCAATAATCAATTTTATTTAATTCAAGAAGAAGTAACGATTAAAAATGCAGTTTTGGCTTTCGCTATTTTATACGTAATTGGTTATTTGCTAAATATTTCATATGGATTATTAGTGGCATATAACGAGGGATTTATAAAAGGTAAAGCTGCTGCGTTCCTGCGCTTTGTTTTTGGGAGGAAACACAAAAATGACAGGTTAAAAGTTTATAATGAGAACAAAAACCTGTTAGATCGGAAAATTGTGTTACTACTTCAAATATCCCAGGAGGAACTTTACAGTTTGAAACCTGGAGAACTATTTTATACAGTAGCTGAATATGTTGTAAATAAATCCAGTGAAAAAAGCAGTGACGAGTTAGGCCGTCAAATTATCAGTTCATTTTTCGCATTGAAGTTGTCCTTTGTTTGTTTGCTTAGCATATTAACATTCGCCACCCTTTTTGGTCTCAAATGTTTTGGGTTGGGGTTTATTGAATCAAAAATTTTAATAACAGGATTTTTCATTTCCTTATTTGTTCAAAGGATTTCCTGGACACTCTTCAAGGTTACGAATGAAATTTGGGCAGGCAAAGTTTGGCGGATGCTAATTGCGACACCAAATTTGGAAGATAAAAAGTGAGCCTTAGCTTTATGTCATTTCAGTGTATTATTTCTTACTTGTTCAAACACATACATCATTTCCTGGGCTATTTGCCGGCATCGCTCGTCGTACACCGCCGATTCCTGCGGCGTACCGTCAGACACTTTGGGATCTTCGTACATGACGGCAATTCTTCTTTCTGTACCTGGAATGAAGGGACAATTTTCTTCTGCATGCGAGCAGGTCATCACGGCCGCGAAACCGCGTTCGGGGTTCGGTTTTTGGTCGTATACCTTGGAAAAGGCGAGCAACGGATGCATTCCATCTGCGTAGCGGATCAGATAAAAAGGGTTGTCGCCCTCAGAAACGGCTTGTATATCAAATCCGGCGCGTTGCATGGCTGCCACCGTGCGCGGGTTGCAAGCGGTTGTTTCCGTGCCGCCTGAAAAACAATCGACCGGTTCTATGCCGTAGTAATAAGCGGCCACCTGCGCCCAAATCTGCCCCAAATGGCTGCGGCGAGAGTTGTGGGTACAGATGAAAGTCAGTTTTACAGGTTCTCCCTTTTGCCGTTTTTCAATGATGTACGTGATCAGGGCCTTTAAAACGTCCTTTCTTTCGTCGGGCAAGGTTTCTAAGGGGGGTAATATGGAAAGGTATTTTGCAAGATTGGGCGTCAATGGCATGGATTCGTACTGATTTGAGCCGCAAATCTAAGTTTACTCAACCTAAGCATGAGGATTTACGTTTTAATTTAGTGCTAATTTGTAAAACTTAGCCAATGCGACTTCGTTTTTGAAGTTGGAATTATCGCTGTGTTTTTGTGAATGGAAATGTTTGAGTTGATGGTTTGAATCAATCATTTTATGCTCAAAAAGCCACAAAACATTGAAGGTGCAAGATACCGGCGTTGACCATGATAGGGCTTTTGAAACCTGACTTTTAAGAAAATTTGTCGCATTTCATTATTTAAACCACCTTACATTTGTAAGCGAGAGTTGAACCAAACCCAAACCCAATTTTGACATGAAAAATTTCCGATTCCTCCGACTGCTTCCGATGCTTTGCATCATTTTGATACCCTTCACTTCAAAAGCACTCGACGCAGGGGTTTCCTTCGCTGTGTACAACACGCCAGACGGTACGCCTTATCTCGAAGTGAACCTTGAAATTGCAGCCGGGTCCATCATGTACCGGCACATCGACAGCACCAAAATGCA
>JAEUUR010000401.1 GCA_016787465.1 Saprospiraceae bacterium
AGGGAAACGATTTAATTGCAATATATACGGTTTAAAATGCACTAATGCATTTAATTGATTATTTGCCTGCAAATATCGTGCTCTTTTTACTAATCACAGCTAATATTAATTATTTTTATCGATTCTATTTTGCAGTTACCAGTAGTCGAGCTGCAAAGACATAACAACTTTTGGCTGCCAGGTTAAATAGCTCTGATATGTGAGCCTAGTTCATCAATTTGTAGAGCTAATTACCTTAAAATTCTAAGCAATTTCTAAGGATTGAATTCACTTTGGTGCATGATAAAGGCCAGACTTTTGCGGTAGTTCACCTGTTTTTATTTTTTATTTCAATCACTAAATCCTCTGTTATGCACTATTTTACAAAAAAATCCATCGGTTTATGGGTTGTTTTTGTCTCTGTCCTTTGGTTGTTCTCTTGTAAAGACACAGACCCAGCCCAACAAACAAGCAAAGTTGCCAAGGAATATGACCACAAAGTCATGTCCAGTTGGAACGATCTTTTTCTTGAAATCGAGCGTTACGCAGCAGGCTACCGCCCGGGCCCTGCGCCAAGGGCTATTGCCTATATCGGTTTGGCTGCCTACGAAGGTTGCATCGCCGGCATGCCGGAATACAATTCGATGGAAAGTTTGTATCCGGGGCTTGATTTGCCTTCCGTAGAGCCCAATCAAGAGTATCACTGGCCAAGTGTTGTCAATGCTTCAACGGCGTATTTGATGCGCAAATTTTTTGAAGCCGCTACATCGGAAAGGCTTGCAAAAATTGATGCCCTTGAAAACCAAAATGCTTCCTTAGCTCAAAACGAAGCCAGCCAGGATGTGATTGATCGCTCCAAGGCATACGGCATCGCTGTGGCAACTGCCATGTGGCAATATGCAGTTTCTGACCCTGTTGGTCACGATCACTACAAAGATCCGTTCCAGGGCTACAACTGGCAAGACCACTATTCAAAAGATGGTGATTGGAAACCTACATTCCCTGGCCCAGGCAAACCCATGGGCGGCGTATGGGGTGGTGCTCGTACCTTTGCGATTGGCAATGCGGACAAAATTTGCCGTCCACCGCTGACTTACAGTGCCAGCCCAAGTTCTGAGCTTTATTCTCAAGCGCTCGAAGTTTATGCACAAAACACACCAACCTTGTCTTATGAAGACGAATGGGTAGGCGAATTCTGGAGCGATGACCTGTTGAACCTGACTTTCAGCCCTGGCCCACGTTGGCTTGCCGTAGGCAACCAGGTACTCAATCTTGAAGACAGCAATTTGGAAACGGCGATTTTTATGACCGTTAAAGTAGGTATGGCGCTCAACGATGCTGCTGTAGCATGCTGGAGTTCCAAATACCACTACAACGTTGAACGTCCTCAAACCTACATCAATCGTGTGATCGATCCGAGCTGGAAACCTGCATTGTACAATCCGATCACCGGCGATATTGGCGTAACACCTTCATTTCCTGCTTATCCATCGGGCCACTCATCCATGGGTGCGGCTGGAGCAGAGGCGCTGGCAAGTATTTTCGGATATGCATATGCAATGACTGATCGCTGCCACGAAACACGTACTGAATTTGCAGGCACTCCACGTACATTCGGTAGCTTTTTTGAAATGGCTCAGGAAAATGCATGGTCGCGCGTGCCGCTTGGCGTTCACTTCCGCATGGATTGCGATGAAGGCGTACGGTTTGGTACTGTTATCGGTCGCAAAGTGAATGACCTTCCCTGGAAGAAATAAGGCTTCTCTTTTATACTGATTTTACGTAATCCCGCATTTTTCAACTGTGAAAAAATGCGGGATTACTTTTGATATTCTAAGCACCACAAAATGGTTGTGAATATCGTAATGCCACAATCAATTAAAAATCAAATCAGACTATCCGCATGTTGGATCAGTACGAGGGGAACGAAATCGAAGAGGGGCGCTACGGGTTGAAT
>JAEUUR010000493.1 GCA_016787465.1 Saprospiraceae bacterium
ACCCTGCCGCACTATGCCTACCTGAAAATCAGCGAAGGTTGCAACCGAACTTGTTCCTTCTGCGCCATTCCGCTCATGCGTGGGAAACATATCAGCCGACCCATCGATGAACTCGTGACAGAAGCGAAAAACCTCGCAAAACGCGGTACCAAAGAACTGTTGCTCATCGCTCAGGAGCTCACTTATTACGGTCTGGATTTATATAAAAACAGGGAATTACCACGCTTGCTCCATGCCCTTGCCGATGTTGACGGCATTGATTGGATACGGTTGCACTACGCGTATCCATCCAAGTTTCCGCTTGAAATTCTGGATGTCATGGCCGAGCGCAAGGAAATTTGCAACTACCTCGACATTCCGCTGCAACACGCTGCCGACTCCGTACTCGAAGCAATGCGTCGTCAGATCACACGTGCAGAAACTGAAGAGTTAATGGCTAAAATCAGGGAAAAAGTGCCTGACATAGCGCTCAGAACTACTTTCCTGGTGGGGCACCCCGGCGAAACAGACCGCGATTTCGAGTCGCTCCTCTCCTTTGTTGAACAACAACGCTTCGACCGTGTTGGCGTTTTCCAGTATTCACATGAAGACGGTACGCGCGCACACGACTTTCCCGATGATATTCCGGCTGAAGTAAAAGCCGCCCGCGCCCAACAACTCATGGAAGTCCAACAGGAAATTTCAAGGCAAAAAAACGAGGCAAAAATCGGGCAAACTTTCAAGACCCTTTTTGATCGCAAAGAAGGACGCTATTTTATCGGCCGCACCGAAGCCGACTCTCCTGAAGTAGACAACGAAGTGCTGGTGCCGGCCAAAAACAACTACGTCCGCCTGGGCGATTTCGCCCAAGTACGCATCACCGGCGCTGAAGAATTCGATTTGTACGGAGAGGTATTGATGAATGATGAATGATGAATGATGAATGATGAATGATGAATGATGAATGATGGATGCCTAACATCCACATCAACAATCTATTATTCATTAAACTATTAATCATTTATTGAATCTATATCGTCTGCAAGATCAACCTCACTGATCTAAAGGGCTTGTATGGTATTGTAAAAGGGGTTAACTTTGGAAACTGGCGTCTTATTAAAGCGCCTCTACCCAAACATTTTCAGCCCTGATTCCTAATGAAAAAACCGCTCCAATTCCTAAATCCTGCATCCAAAATCCAGCATCCAGAATCCAGCATCCAGTTCGGTGCATCGGGAGAAGATCTTGCGGTTCAATTTTTAGAAAACAAAGGTTGGGATATTATTGAACGTAATTGGCGTTGCCATTTCGGCGAATTGGATATTGTGGCATGGGATGAATTGCGAACCTTGGTATTTGTTGAGGTAAAAACAAGATCCAGCGAACAATTTGGAGGGCCGGAAGGTGCTGTTGGCAAAACAAAACAATCGAAATTATTGCGGGCTGCCGCAGCATACATGCAATCTGTAGGATATGAATGGATTATCCGATTCGATGTAATTGCCATTGTATTTGCCAAAGATAAGGAAGTTGAAATCAGGCATTATGAAGATGCCTTTTTTTTCTGACAGGAAGTCAAAGCAAATTGGTTGAAATCCGACAAAAAAATCGGTCGCATTTAATTGCTCAATCGCATTACAACTTACTTTTGTTGTTTCACTTTAACCGATCACCAAACCAGTTTTCCAACATGACTACAATCGAAATGGTCAAAGTGTACATAGCTCAATTGTGCACTCAAATCGGCACCACCCCGGAAGCCGTTTACAGCCAGGAATTCAACTCCTGGAATTTTTCCAAAGGCGATATAAACATTGAGGTGTTTTTTACCTCCTACGAAACCTCCCAAAAAACGATTCGGACCTTCATGCGTTGTTTTGCCGTGGTATATCCGATGCCTGTTGAAGCTCAAAAACAACTCGATCTTTACCGGGTAACAATGGAATGTAACTCCAACTACATGGGCGTTAAAATCGGCGTTATCAACGGAAAACCATTCATTTATGCCATAGCCGAGCGCGATATCGACGGTATGGATTACACGGAATTTTCCACGTTGATATTCGACCATGCTTATTGGGCCGAACGTTTGAGCAACGAACTTAAAACCAAACTTGGGGCGCCTCAAACCAACTTGAACTAAGCGCTTGATTTGACTTCACTCGGGGAAACGCCAAACCGCTCCTTAAAACAGGTAGAAAAGTACTTTGTATTCTGGAAACCCGTTTGCCAGGCCGCTTCAGCCACGGTAGCATTTTGATGCAACAATATTTCCCGGGCCCGATCAAGTCGGTAATTCCGAACAAACTCAGAAAGTGAAAGCCCGGTAAGCGCGGTGAGTTTTCGATGCAATTGGGATCTCGATAAAAACACCGCACGAGCAAATGCATCAGCATCCATCGATTCTTTGTCGAGATTCAGGTCAATTACAGCTTTCAATTGTTTGATAAAATTATGTTCTTCAGCCGGGCTATCTATTGGCGGTTGCCCGGCTGAAGTATGTACTGGATGTTGAGCATAAAAAGATTGCCACTTCAAACGTGCATTCAACAGGTTTCGCACCACCTGAATTAATTCTTCAGTACGGAATGGCTTTGAAAGATATGCGTCCGCTCCGCTTTCCAGGCCAACCATTTTTGATTCGTGAGATGTTTTTGCGGTTAATAAAATAACCGGAATATGTGAAGTGATGTTGTTTTGTTTGAGCGAACGAGTCATTTCAAATCCGTCTTTTACCGGCATAGCCACATCACTGATGATGATATCGGGCACAAGTTCCATAGCCAATTTCAACCCGGCTTCGCCATCACCTGCTTCGGCAACCCGAAAATCTGAGGGCAGCGTTGATGCAATAAACGTTCTTATCTCAGGTTCGTCTTCCACCAACAAGATCAGGTATGGTTCAGTGCCTGGCTGCCCGATCGTTGTGTGGTTCGTTTGCAGTTCGTCTACGTAAACCTTTTCAATCATCGCCGCCGGGTTAACTGCAGCATGCATTGGTGCCGACTGGTCAACTGAACCGTTCCAAACAGAGCATGGTACAACAACTTTGAAGGAAGCGCCTTTCCCAACTTCACTTTCAACAGAAATGCTGCCTTCCATTTTTTCGACAAGTTCCTGCGTAAGCGCCAAACCTATACCGGAGCCTCCTTTCCCATGTTTTGCCTGGAAAAACCGGTCAAACACTCTTGGCAAATCCTCAGGTTGAATACCGATACCTTCATCTGAAACAATCAATTGAAGCATTCGGGTGGCATTGAACTGTTGATGTGTGAGAGACAAGGATACGGTAATCTGGCCGCCTTTATGTGAAAACTTGATGGCATTGGAAACCAGGTTATTTAAGATCTGAGTCCATTTTGACTCATCCAGATAAATTAAACTGGAAGACTCCGGCAAATTCAGGTTTAGGTGAATGTCGCGATCAGCAAAAGCGGACCCAAATTGCTTAATTGCCAGGTTAGTCAGTTCAACAGGATCACAAAATCTTAGATCTAGGGGCATTTGTCCGGCTTCCAGTTTTGAAAGATCGAGCAATTGATTGACGTAAGTAAGCAGTCGCTCTGAATTTCGTTCGATCATCTCAGCGGTTTCAATATCCTCTTCTTTTTCAAGCCTCTTTTTTAATTGCCGGATGGGTTCGAGGATAAGGGTAATCGGGGTTCTGAATTCATGGGTAACACCACTGAAGAAATCTGTTTTAATTTTATCCAGTCCAGCCAACCGTTCCGCTTCTTTTTGTTCAAATTTCAATTTGTTTTCAAGTCGGATTTTATTCACCTGAAAGTGAATGATTGCCCAAATCAATGAAACAATTGCTAAAAAATACAAGGCATAAGCTGGCCAGGTTTGCCACCAAGGCGGCAAAATTGTAAATTCGAAACGTGCCGGCTCTCCGTTCCAAATGCCCTTGCTTCCGCCGGTCATTACTTCAAATACATATGTCCCTGGAGAAAGATGAACATAAGCAGCCGAATTGGAAGTACTCGGAAAAGTCCATTGCGCATCAACCCCTAATAACCGGTGTTTGTATCGGTTGTGTTGCGGTGCAGCAAAATCCATAGCAGCAAATTTGAATGTAACCTGGTTTTGTTCGTATTCCAAGTTCATTGCATTTTTTGAAAAGCTGCCGGTATTCAATATTTTTCCATTCACCCAAAAATCGGTAATTTCCACCTTAGGCGCAATGGTCGTAGCCTGAATCTCCTTTGGGTAAAAAGCCGTAATACCATTTACCCCCCCGAAATACATACGACCACTTTGAT
>JAEUUR010000528.1 GCA_016787465.1 Saprospiraceae bacterium
TGGTTTTAATGCCTTCGCTCAACCTAAATTAAGTAATGTATTACCCTTGGATGCATATTATCTGACGATTGATGGAAGAGGGGCTGTGCTAAAAACGACGATCGATAGTTTAATCGCCCTGCATAACAGTTCTCTGATAAATGATACGACGAGGGTCGCTATTGTATTTCAATTGGGGGAATATAGATGTGTTCGGTGCGTAGAATTCTTATTAGACAATCTCTCCCGAGACTATTTCTACGGTGATAATTATAGTGATGACGATATTGATCGTAAAGAAGCCGCTTTTGCGGCATTGAAAATAATAGCAAGAGACCCAGATAAGGGCTGGTACCTATTCCCTCATTTGCTCTATTCATTAAAACAAGAAAGAAGGGAGCGCCCATTGTATTATCTTCGGTTATCTCGTTTGTTGTCATTAACATCAAGCCGAACAACGGTGAAATCAATTATTGATAGGGAATTTGTGCGCGATGCAGGGAAAGAACGTATGCCATTCTCAAGGTCAATATATGTTGACAACCTAAATTTAATATTAAAAAAGTTTGAAGAAGACTGACGAAATTCAACTTTTAATGGTTACGTATACATAGCGACACAACTGTGAATTTTTCCAAACCATTGTTTCAAACAAGTATTAAACAATGCCTAAAATATTGAAAAATATTGCTTCGCTTACTTGCCTGTTTCTCCTGCAAATTTTTCAAATGCAGGCACAACATGATGTATTATTCAATACTACACCAGAATCCTTTCCTGGCGCCAATGATGGAAAGGTAGTAATGACGATTGCGGATATGAACCAAAACCCGCCACCATATACATTTAGGATAACCGAATTAGATGAAGAAAATCCGATTGAAATACAGAATAACACCGGAACGGCAACTTTTGCCGGCCTGGGCTATCGCGATTACTGCATCACTCTAATAATGGGTAATGGTTGTTTTGCTTATGGATGTTTTCATTTCGATGAACCTTGCGGCCCGGAAGGATGTTTGGTGGCAGATTTTGATGTATTCTACACTACCGACGGATGCGCGATTCAATTTTTTGACTGGTCGCGCGAAGAAGCAACATCATGGGCCTGGGATTTTGGAGATGGTTCCAGTTCTAGTGATCAGAATCCGCTTCATAATTATTCGTCGCCTGGGTGTTACAATGTTAAATTACAAGTTTCCAACAGCAACCAATCCAGGGAAATATTAAAGGAGGTTTGTGTCTATGCATGTTCAGATGAAAATACGCCCTTACCCGATTGCGAAATTAATGCCCCCTCTTTTGCTGCACCAGGCCAAACGATCAATTTAAGCGTTGCGGGTACTGGCATTGATCTGCAACTTGAAACCGTTATTTCCGCTTCTTCTTTTTATAATTTTCAAGCACAAAAGAACCCAAGCCCGACAATGAAGAATAAAATGCCTTACCCTGATTGGTTTGGGTAAACGACTCCACAAACCGAACCAGATAAGGGTCGCGGGCAATCATGAAGGTGGTAATCGGAATGTTGATCTTTTTACATCGCATGGCCAGGTTCAGGCAGCGATTCACAATTTTCCGATCCAGGCCGAAGGAGTTTTTGTAATAGTTTTTACCGATTTTCAGGCAGGTAGGCTTGCCATCGGTGATCATAAAAATTTGTTTGTTCGGATTCCGCCGCTTTTTCAAAAGTTCAATAGCCAGTTCCAGTCCGGCTACCGTGTTGGTGTGGTAGGGGCCTACTTCCAAATAAGGGATGTCTTTCAACTCAATTGGCCAGGCATCGTCGCCAAATACCAAAATATCGAGGGTGTCTTTGGGATATCGGGTTTGGATAAATTCAGCCAGCGCCAGGGCTACTTTTTTAGCTGGCGTAATCCGATCTTCCCCATACAAAATCATCGAATGCGAAATGTCGATCATCAGCACCGACGACATTTGACTTTGATAATAGGTTTCATGCACCTCCAAATCCTCCTGCGTGAGTTGAAAATCTTCAATTCCGTGGTTAATGTATGCATTCCGCAGTGAATTGGTGACAGCCAGGTTATCCAGGCTGTCACCAAACTCAAAAGGTTTCATATCGGATGTATGTTCGTCACCACGACCAACAATGTTCGTATTGTGTTTGCCGGTTTTGGCTTTTTTTAAATCTCCAAAGATGTCATCCAGGCTTTTTTGACGTAAACTGATTTCCAGTTTGGATGTTGGCCCCATACCGCCCTCGTTATCCTGATCCCGAAGGTACCCGCGGTCTTTTAATTCCTGAATAAAATCACCCATGCCGTATTCAGGTGTGGTGAGTTTGTATTCCCTGTCGAGCTCATTCAACCATGCCAATGCTTCCGAAACATTCCCAGAGGTGTACAACATCAACTCCTGAAAAATTTTAAACAACCGATCGAAAGCGCTTTCGTTCGGATCGGGCTTAAAATCTGAAAATCGGAATCCAATCATGATAAAACAAGCTATCGCAGCCTTCAAATTTTAACGAATGAGCGTCACGTCGCCCACTCGCTTGCCTTTGATCTCACCGCAGTCTACTTCAATCAAATAAACATAAACGTCGGAAGGAGCAGGTTTGCCGTCGATGGTGCCGTCCCAATACAAAACACCCCGACTTTCAAACACTTTTTCTCCCCAGCGATCATAAACAATCAATAACCCGATTAGTTCGCCGCCTTCCGAAGGAATTGCCTGAAATACATCGTTGGCGCCATCGCCGTTTGGCGTAAATGCGTTGGGAATATCGACATGCTGAACATCGCATGGCGGAAATACAAATACCCTCCAAATCACTGTATCCGGGCACCCGACCGTATTACCGACCGTCTGCCAATATTCAAAATAACCCGCAGAATCAGGGGTTACGGTGATGGTCGGACAATTGTTACAAGGTGGATTGGGTTGTGGAATCCAGTTGTAAAAATCAAACCCGACAATGCCTTGTCCTAACTCAATACTTTCACCAAAAGATTTGAAAATGGTATCTTGTTCGGGCACTTCCAGCTTGGGTACAACCGTGGCATTGACGCAGTGTACGCTGTCACATCCGGTTATGGAACTGAAAAATGTTCTGCAAACCTGGCCGCTTTCATTGATCAGGGTATCAAATACCTGAATGGACTCACCCGCGCAAATAATGACAGAAGATTCTGTATTCAACTTAGGCGACAACAATACCGGTTGCACCTGCACACTGTCGCAACCGTTTGATTTGATGTAGGCTTTGTAAAATGTGCCGGTTGTGGCTATCACATCTTCCCCGAACAGGTTGATATGTTCCCCTTCACACACATTCAATACCGGATAAAAAATGGAGTCGGAAGGCAACACATTGATTTGGGAAACGGCCGTTGCCGTACATCCATTGGCATACGTGATGGTGACGGCATAGGTACTGGTCTGGCTCGGCGTAAGGGTTTGTGAAGCGTCGGCCGGGTTTACAATGCCAGGGCCTTGCCATTGGTAAGATTGGCCGCCCGGACCAGCAGTTAGTGTAGCGGAAGTCCCTTCACAAATCACTGCGTTGTTGATGGAAATGGTTGCTCCTGCTCCGAAGGTGAAAGAAAACTGATGGTTGATTTTACATGTTCCATTTGTTTCCAATAAGTTAAGTGATACCAGTGTGCCGAGCGGTGTATTGGCATCAGGCGTAAAGGTGGTGCTAGAGCAAGTCAGACAAGCAATTCCGCTTGCAGGCTCCAGCCAATGATACGTAGAACCTCCGGTTTCAGAAATACCAATCTGTATGGGGGAAAGGTCACAATAGGCAGTAGTATCATGATAAAATTGCCAGTTTTCAAGCGGCAGAATCACATCGTCGCAACTGCAATTTTCATCGGCTGGCATAACTGCTATCAGGCTGCACATGAAGGATGGATCAAAAGTGGTGGTTGCGGAAAGGTTTTCTTGTGCTCCTGCTGCAATAGCGCCTGCGGACGACATGGTAGTTATTAAAACATCCATGGACGATAGCTGTTGATTGCCATCGGCGTCAAACCAGATTTGAACGAGTGCGCCCGGCGCCGTCACCTCTGAAATGTTGCTGATATTGGTGGAAATTTCCATTTCATTTCCGTGTACAGAAGCACTCAAATTTTGAAGGGTGAGTTCCGGGTTTTTGATCGGCAGCACCAACAAAGCTTCTCCTGTTGAGACATAAATATCACAAGGTGCGCCAAGCGCAACACAGAATGCTTCTGTATGCACCCTTGTTTGTACAGCCATGAGTTGATCCTCACATCCGGCGGCAGCGCTGAATTGAAGCCCATATAAAAAATTCATTGTTCCGCCTCCGGTTAAGGATGGAAGCGGCAGACTGAAACCTTCCGGGTTTAATGTGGGCGGCCCGGCTGGGGCATTTACACCCGGGGTATAGGAGTTTGCGATCAGCGAGGCGCCTGCAGGCAGCAGGATGTACACGCTATCCCCAACGGAAGGCGTTCCCAACAGGTTTAGTTCAACTTGATAAGTACGGATATCGCCGCAAACAATGGTGTCAGGGCTGAGTGGCTGAACAGAAACGACGACACCATAGGTTGGGTTGATTCCATTGATGTTGATCGGTTCGCCAGGCTTGTTCAGCACATTGGTGCTTCTCCCGCAGGCTTGTTTTCCATAGGTTCCATAAACGATCGCCGTATTGGCGACATAACCACATAATGGAATTGCCTTGAACCGAATTTTGACCGCATTGGAAGGTTCTGACAAAATACCGGGCAAACCGGTGAGTGCGATTTGAGGTTGGTTTTCAGAAATATTCCATCTGAACAAATTTGATCCCAATGACTCTGGATCAGGGATGTTTACCCAGGCGCCTGCCGGCTCATAATAAATTTGAGAACTACCCGGCACAATTTGCATGTTTTGAGGTAACCGCACCGTTCCGAACAAATCATAGGTATAGCCAAGTTTGGCATTGTAAATTTCAAACTCGAAATATTCCGTGGTATCGCACAAGTCAATGGGTGTGTGTTCTTGCAACACATCCAATTCCAATTCGGAGTCTAACAGATTGATTCGAATCAGGTAGGTATCCCGGTAACAACTCGCTTCAGCCAAACTGCTGACTGCCCCACAATCCCAACCGAAAATGATTAAAACTGAATCTGTTTGGCAATTTAAATTCGTGCCGGTCAATTTGTAGGGCACTTGGGAAAAACCGGGAATCGCTGGTATGTTGAAAACATCGTTTTGTTGCGCAATGGTTTGGTTTTGAGGTTGTTTGAAGAGCTTAAAATTGGTACTCAAACCGCTGAGCGACTGGATACTGATCCAGGGGTGCAAGGCAGAATTGACAAATGGGTTTTTAATGTTAAAATTCACTTCAAAATCCCTGGCAGCGGAAGTAAGAATACTGTCATTGGTGATCAACTCGAGGTTTGGATGGTTCGTAAAATACCCAATTTGACTTTTAATCCGATCATGCTGTAACATCGAATCTCCGTTCAAACAACCTTCAAATTGCGTAATTAAATCCAGTTGAGAAGAATCAGGATGTCTTAATGTACAATTTGCTTCGAATATCGTGGAAGTGCCCAACA
>JAEUUR010000534.1 GCA_016787465.1 Saprospiraceae bacterium
TAATGTTGGTGCGTTCTTTGACGGATACAAACATGATGTTTGCTACCGAAAACATACCGACGATCAAAGCAAAAATTCCGATGATAAATCCGGCAATATTCATCGTGCCGAACACACTCTCCATGAGGTTGCTCAGAATAGAAAGTGTATTCATGGC
Organism: Saprospiraceae bacterium; assembly: GCA_016787465.1. GTDB lineage: Bacteria > Bacteroidota > Bacteroidia > Chitinophagales > Saprospiraceae > M3007. Next base: position 158 of record JAEUUR010000534.1, read on the forward strand.
GAAGTTGTTTTCCTCCTTGGGCTTGAGCCTTCTTTCAGTACGCAACACGCCGGTGATTTCGTCTTTCATATCTTCCAGGTTAACGCCCGGCCCCGCTTTTACCAACAAGCTGGTACGATCGAAATTTCCTTGGGCCCTGACTCCAAACCCGCGCCTGGCCAGGGTGTAGCTGACCAATACGCCGTTGTCGAAGTTGAACGGTTTGAGCACGTCTTTGCCCGATTTTTTCAGCACACCGACAATCCGGAGTTTTCTTCCGCCAACACTTATTTCCTTGTCCAGCGGATCAATGCCGACGCCAAAAAGCTCTTCGGCAATCACCCCGCCAAGGATGCAAACTTCCGATCCGTTTTGGAATTCAATTGGAGAAAAATAGCGACCCTCGTCGTCAAATTCAAGGTGAAACAAGTCGCGACAGTCTTCCGTAATGCCCAATACAAAGGCGCCTTCCACACTGGAAGAGTGCCATTTTAACGCTTTTACGCCAAGAAATTGCCAAAATCCTACCTGGTCGGCTAGTTGAAGTCGTTCCTCCAGCGCCTGGAATTCGGCGTATGAAAAATTCGGGCGGCGCATCCATTTCCAGAAGTTATTGCCCGGATCTTCACCCCAGGAAAACTTCTCGATATAAATTACATCGTTCCCCAACTTTTGCATGGAGTTACGGATGTTATCTTCCAGGGAATTTACCGCGCTTTTTACCCCAATGATGCAAAAAATGCCGATGGTTACGCCTAAAAGTGAAAGGAAGGAGCGTAACTTGTTTGCCATCAATTGTTGCCAGGCTTGGGCAGCGCCTTCAGACAGTATGCGTAAAACCTGTTTCATATGCCATTCTTGTCAGCCATGATGATTTCATGTGCCGACCACTCAAATGTACTCTGATTTAAAAGTGGAAAAATCCGGCTTTCGATGAAAAGCGGAGGATTTTCTATGAACATACGAATCAATGTCCGCTTCGCATCAAATTTTCTTCTTCCCGAAGTTCGTTTGATGTTTTTCGGCTGCCATCATGGCTCCAACCTGGAGGGCCGAAAATATACATCAACTTGGCTTTCAGGGGTATTTTCTTTTGGATATCGCGCCATATTTCGATCCATTCATGGAAAACAATTCTGAAAGGATTTGGGTGTTCAACCTGTTTGGTTAACCCATATTTTGCCGGCGGATATTCCTGAGGAGGCAATTCTTTCTGAAATGTGCCAAACATTTTGTCCCAAATGATCAAAAACATACCCATATTTCGATCAAGATACAGCGGGTTGTAGGCATGGTGCACCCGGTGATGCGATGGGGTCACCAGAAAATATTCTAAAAATCCAAGTTTGCCAACAAATTCCGTGTGAACCAGGATGCCCCAGATTTGTGTTGCTGCAAAAACAAACAAAATATCGGCGGATTGAAATCCTAATAATGGCAGCGGCGCGAAGTACAAAAAACGGTAAAGCGGTTGAAACACCGAAGAACGAAATCCGACCGACAAGTTAAACTTTTCAGAAGAATGGTGGGTAACATGAACGGCCCAGAAAAAACGACAAAAATGGTCGATCCGGTGAAGCCAGTAGTAAAGGAAATCCATGCCGACTACGAGCCAGAACCAATACCAAAACGGTGTTTGAAATTCAAATATGCGGTGTTCATACCAAATCTGAAAGATTACCAGGTAGACCAGCCTGAATCCCAAATCTGTGGCACTGTTGAGGATCATCAGGTACAAATTGGTCGCCGTGTCCTTAAACGTATATGCATTGCGGTGCTTGTAATGACTGAGCACCATTTCAAATAAAATGATGCCAATATAAAGCGGGGTGGTAATCAGAATGAGTAATTGTTCTTTTGCGCTATCCATAGAGGCAATACCGCGAGTTTAGGATGTGAAACAAATCAGTATCAGAAGTTCCAATTCTTTGCGACCGTGAATAAAACCCAGATGCTCAGGCAAATCAGGATGATTCCTGCAATTTTCACTATTTTTTCAGGCACGCCGGGTTTCAGGCGTCGGCCGATATGGTGTGCCAACAAAACTTTGCTTAAGTCAGTAACAAACAAGGTAATCAGTGCAGTAGCCATGAACAACCTGGCATAAAGTACAGAGCCATCAGAAGATTCGCTTTTGGCAACGGCAGCAACACTTAACCAAAAAAGCCAATTGGATGGATTGGTTGTGTTGATAAAGAAGCCCTGAAGAAACGTATACCGGCGTTTGGAGGATGGCACGGCGGCTTGCATTTCCTGGTTAAAGTTTCGATTCCGCGACCAAACTGCTGAAATGCCAAAAGCCAGCAACAAGGCGCCGCAAACCAAACCAAACCATCCCTGAAAAAACTGGTCGTTTGTAACAGCGGCCAATTTTTGGGCGCTCCACCAGCTTGCCAAAACAAGACACAAATCACTGCTGAATGCACCAGCCACTAGTGCAATGCCATGTTTAACCCCCTGGCCTAACGTAATTCTGATGTTCAGGAAAAATAAAGGGCCGAGCATTAATCCGTATCCCAGTCCCGACAGTATTCCTTTTGCAATAGCTTCCATAATCCAGCTGCAAAGGTAGCGGCTTTGTGTATTGGAAGGTTATTCTTCGGCTTCGAAATACACCTTGTAATATTTTTTGCCCTTGTCTTCGTCGAAACCCCGCTCTATTAAATCACGCCTGCCGTGGACATAGATATGGAAGTTTTTGTCGAGTTTGATTACGCTTTTGAACACTTTGAACTCTTTTTTTACAGCTTGTTTACTGATGTCAAATTGCTCTTCCAGCGGAACGGCGTATGCTTTGGTGTAACTATCCCGAAATTCTTGAAAAGCTTCCTGTTGTTCGGCTTCAGGAAAAATAGATTGGGTAAAATCATTCACCTCAAAAATGTCGTTATCTTTGAAATAATCGCCTGAACGATTGAGCAGATCGATGGTTTCAGTACGATCTAACCCAAATTTAAACGGCGCTTTTTGGGTGATGAATTCGCCGGCCATGCTGATATAATGCCTGGTGTTGAAATAATTGTCTTCTATCGGTCGCAAGCGCAGGAAGTCTTCTTTCCAAAAGGACCGTTCATCTTTTTTACTGACCGATTCGATGGCGCAAACGCGGTAACCTTCCGTTTCATCCATGTTAAAAATCAAGGCAGCCACCTCGGGTTTATTTACCGGGATGCCTTCCAGCACATTGAGCGCAAACGATTCTGGGGTGCGCTCCGTTTTTACATAGGGGTCTTTGGTTTGTACTTTCCACAGTCCGATCGCTTGAGTTGGTTCTCCCTGCAGCATCAGATCGTCAAACAAGGCAACAAAAAATTCGCCGCCTTGTACCCGTGGGTATTCGCAGTGTTCGTATAAAAGTTGGGCAAGTTTGCCAGCCTGTTCGGAAAACTGCTCTGGGTCTTGAAAAATGAGATTGCAAATCTGGAAAACCTGGTGATTACTGACATCCTCATCGTGGTAGAAGTAAAAGAATTCTTCCGTTTTTTCGAAGGGTTTAAGCATGGACGTGGTCATGATCTCTTCCGCGTAATCATGAAGCGGCACCAAGGTGTGTTTGGGTATCACAACGCCTTCATATCGTTGTTTGTTACCGACCCAGGTTGCTGCCAGGCGTGAAAGTTTGGTTGCTGAATAATCTAACATGAATGGGTCTGTTTCGTGGTTCACCGGGTGTTTTGAATCCGGTGTTAAATAATGCAAGCCTCAAATTTCAGCAGAATTTGCCAAAGAAAAAATTTGAATGATCTTCGCAGCGATAAAAGTGAATGACAAAGGTGAAGATTGCAGTAAATACGCGGTTTTTATTATCCGGCCAATTGGAAGGATTTGGATGGTACACCCATGAAATAATGAAAAGAATGGTGTTGAACCACCCGGATGACGAGTTTTATTTTCTTTTTGACCGCCCATTTGACCCTCGATTTATTTATGGTAAAAATGTAACTCCGGTGGTGATTTTTCCACCTGCGAGGCATCCTTTGTTGTTTCATTGGTGGTTTGAATATTCGGCGCCAAAGGTTTTGAAGCAATATCAGGCAGAGGTCTTTTTCTCTCCTGATTCTATGTGCAGCTTGCGCACAAAGGTTCCAACTGTGATGACCTGCCATGACCTTGTGCCATTACATATGCCTGAACAAATCGCAAAAAGGCATCGATCCTATTTGATCCGCATGCTGCCTCAATGGCTGAATAGAGCAGATCATGTGTTGACGGTTTCCGATTTTGTAAAACAGGATATTGCCTCAACCTGTCACATCAACCCTGATAAAATTCACACCGTTCATAACGGTTGCAGGGAGGATTTTAAACCGCTAGGCCAATTTGAGCAACAAAAAATTAGGCAACAGTTTAGCGACGACCAAGCCTACTTTTTTTATGCCGGAGCGATCCATCCCAGGAAAAATGTACATCGATTGATCCGTGCATTTGATCAGTTTAAAACAATGACCAAGGCGCCTGTTAAACTGCTGCTTGCCGGCAGATTTGCATGGCAAACAGGTGAAGTACTTCAAGCATGGGAACAAGCCAGCCATCAAAAAGATATTAAATTTCTGGGATACGTTGAAGAACTTGATTTGCCCCGCCTGACGGCTGCTGCATTAGCTTCTGTATATGTTTCTTTGAGCGAAGGATTCGGATTGCCATTGATAGAAGCAATGGCTTGTCAGACGCCGGTTATGACGTCTGACGGCAGTTGTTTGCCCGAGATCGCAGGCGATGCGGCTTTGTATGTAGATCCGCTGGATGTGCTGTCTATTTCCTCAGGGTTGCAACAGCTGTATGAAGACCAGCAACTTCGTTCAGATTTGGTACAAGCCGGCAAACAACGCAGTAAACTATATAATTGGGATGAAGCTGCTGCACGTATCTATGCAGTGATAAAACAAGCAGCAGGAAAATAAAAATCCCGCATGGCTTCTTTTGGAAGAAATGCGGGATTAATGTGTGTAATTATGATGTTAAATTTACGCGGCAGCGTACATTCTTCCTTCTCCAGGTTGAACGTTGGACTGTGGTCCGGCGCCGGAAACTAAAGATGCTATTTGTTCAACAGTGAAGTGGTTTTGCGCTAAAGCATACACTTCAAGTGCTTGGTCTCTTGTAATAGATGGAAACTCATCCAGAAATTCAGTCACGGAAACGCCAATCCTGATATAGTCAAAAAAGGTTTCTATTCGGACGCGGGTTCCGCTGAAAACAGGTGCACCATCTTGGACTTCGGGGTGGATCGAAATGGCGTCGAAACGGTTGAGTTGCGACCCTGGCAGGTTGTTTCCAGGCATCATGCCTGGTGAGTAAAAAGCATTCATACAAGGGATTAATTGTGTGTGTAAGGATTAGAATAGAATAACAGGAGCGAAAGTAGTTAATGTTTTTAATCTTGCAATATTTCTGAAAAAAAAGTTTTAAAAAACCTGGTTTGTCCTGTTAAGATTTGTTCCCATATCCGGGGAAACCCGTAGTTTATACCGAATTAAAGGTATTGATCTCCCGTTTCTTTTTTTACAAGAGCAGTTACCTGTTTGATTTCCTGCTCCTTTGATTTTGGGTAAATCAGCAAGACATCGCTTTCGTCAACAATGATGTAATCCTGCAGGTCTTTTAGAACGGTCAACTTTCCTGTTGGGGTTCGAATAAGGCAGTTGCTGGTATCAATTGGAATTGCCGTGCCACCGGTAATAGCATTGCCTTGTTCATCTTTTGAAAGCTCCAGGTGCAAACTGGCCCAAGTACCCAGGTCGCTCCACCCAAACTCTGCAGGAATGGTGTACACATTTTCTGCTTGCTCCATGATGGCTACATCAACGGCTACATTCCTTGTTTGAGGATATTGAATATCAATGAAACCTTGTTCGCCTGGGCTATTCCACAATCCATTTCCCTGGCTAAGAATCTGAAAAATATCCGGCGCATGGTTTTTATAGGCTTGTAAGATTGAATGCACGTTCCAGATGAAAATGCCGGCATTCCAGAGGTATTCGCCCGAATGCACGAATGCCCGGGCGTTTTCAAGGTCAGGCTTTTCTGCGAATCGTTTCACCTTGTAAATACCTTGTTCGGCTTCCGTGTCCATTTGAATGTAACCATAACCGGTATCCGGACGGGAAGGTTGAATGCCTAAAGTGATCAATGCTTCATGTTGTGCGGCAAAACCAAGGGCGAGTTTGATTTTATCCAAAAAAGCCGCTTCTTTCAATACAATATGGTCGGAAGGCGCGATAATGAAGTTTGCCATCGGATCGAGGGCTTGCAACTTCAGCGCAGTATAACAAACGCATGGGGCGGTATTATTACGGCTCGGTTCACATAGGATTTGGTTGTCGGTCAACTCAGGCAGTTGCTCCTTTACCAGGTCTTTGTATGCAGCATTGGTTACGATGAATATATTTTCTGGCGGGCAAATCGGTAAAAAGCGCTCGAAAGTGAGCTGCAATAAACTTTTTCCGGTACCGAGCATGTCCAAAAATTGTTTGGGACGGGCTTCTCTACTACCGGGCCAGAATCGGCTACCAACGCCGCCGGCCATAATGGCTACATATGTATGGTTTGACATTTAAATCAGGTTGATAAATCTGGTGCGAAATTAGAGCTTGTTCATGATTTTACAGCTTGTTTTTCACGGGTTCATAAACGGCACGAATTCCCGATTCAAGATCAATCTTAGCCTTCCATCCCAATTGATGAAGCTTTCCTACATCCATTAATTTGCGCGGCGTGCCATCTGGTTTACTGAGGTCGTTTTTTATTTCTCCTTGAAAACCAATGATTTGTGCAACCAAGATTGCCAACTCCTGAATGCTGATATCCTCACCAGTTCCAATATTCACAAATCCGGGTTCGTTAAAACTTTGCATTAAAAAACAGCAAGCATCTGCCAGATCATCAACATGCATAAATTCCCGCCGTGGCGTGCCGCTTCCCCAAATGGTGACGGAAGGAAGCATTTGCTTTTTTGCCTCGTGAAATCTGCGAATCATAGCCGGTAAAACATGGCTGTTCTCTGGATGATAATTGTCGTTGGGGCCATATAAATTGGTTGGCATGACGCTGATAAAATTGCAGCCGTACTGAAACCGGTAGGCATCGCATAATTTGATCCCTGCAATTTTCGCAATGGCATATGGCTCATTGGTAGGCTCCAATGGCCCGGTAAGAAGGGCGTCTTCCTGTAGCGGTTGCGGGGCAAGTTTCGGATAAATACAGGAAGAACCTAAAAACAATAACTTCTTGACGGCATTTTGATAAGCAGCATGGATAACATTGGCTTCAATCATGAGGTTATCATACAAAAATTCCGCCCTGTATGTGTTATTTGCTAAAATTCCGCCCACTTTTGCTGCCGCCAGAAACACGTACTCAGGTTTGTTTTTCCTGAAAAATTCATTGACTTCCAATTGATTGCGCAGGTCGAGCGTGGTTGAATCAGCCAATATGAGATGTTCAAATCCAGTTTGATGTAAATGCCTGACAATGGCTGAGCCAACCATTCCGTTGTGGCCCGCAACAAAAATCCTGGCTGTTTTTTCCATAATTTTTACCTACTTTATTGAATAAAATGTTGGAAATAGAGATTAAAGTGTACATTTACCGCTCAATTCATAATTTTAACCAATCAACATCATGAGCAAAATTTTTGATGAAATCAAACAAAAAGTAGCAGAACTTGAAGCCGACGTTAAAAAATTTGATGACGGTAACAATGCTGCCGGCGGCCGTGTGCGTAAAGCGATGCAAGATCTGAAAAAACTCGCCCAAGACCTCCGTCAAGAAGTACTGACAGTTAAAGAAGCAAGAACCGCGAAGAAGTAATTTTTTTCGCCCGAAACAAATGAAATGAATTAACAAGGCGGCTCCAAGAGCCGCCTTGTTTTTTTTACTCAGCAGGTGAATGCCCACGATCAGGCATGTTTCACCACCTTCAATTTTTTCTTTTGTTTCAAATGCAACCATAATGCCAGTTTAGCGGCAACCTCTGACTGCTCTTTTTGCTGGCCGATCAATATTTGCGGCGTGAAATACTGGTTGACAAAATGCGTATCAAAATCGGCACTGACAAACGCCGGATGATTCAAAACAAAAAGGCCGAAGGGTAGGGTAGTCGCAACACCTTCAACGAGGTAGTTTCTGATCGCTTCTTTCATTTTTTGAATCGCTTCAGCCCGATTAGCGCCATGTACCACCAATTTAGCCAGCATTGGATCATAATAAATCGGGACATCCATGCCAGCTTCAAATCCGCCATCAACCCGTACTCCCGCGCCGCTTGGTATTTGATAGGTTTCCAGTTTGCCAACACTTGGTAAAAAATTATTCAAAGGGTCTTCGGCATATACGCGCAGTTCCAAAGCATGGCCGTTAATGGCCAGATCATCCTGCTTGAACGGCAATCTTTCGCCCCTGGCAACACGGATTTGCAATTCTACTAAATCCAGTCCGGTAATCATTTCTGTAACCGGGTGTTCCACTTGAAGCCGGGTGTTCATTTCAAGGAAATAAAAATTTCGATCCGAATCAACCAGGAATTCAACCGTGCCGGCGCCTATGTAATCGCATGATTGTGCCACACGAACGGCTGCTTCGCCCATTGCTTTGCGCATTTCAACTGAAAGGATAGCGGACGGCGCTTCTTCTACTACTTTTTGGTGGCGACGTTGAATACTACATTCTCTTTCAAAAAGATATACTATATTTCCATGTTGATCGCCTAAAACTTGCACTTCAATATGCCTGGGCCCGGTAACGTATTTTTCAATAAATACAGAACCATCGCCAAATGCGGATACGGCTTCTGAAATGGCGCGTTCCATTTGTTCCTTGGTATCTTCTTCTTTTTCGACGATACGCATGCCTTTACCGCCGCCGCCCGCAGATGCTTTTATCAGAATCGGATACCCAACCCTTTTGCCAATTTCAATGGCTGTTTGTACGTCAGTAATGGCCTGTTCAATACCTGGAACCATCGGCACATTGAATTTTTTGGCCGCTTCTTTAGCCGCCAACTTACTGCCCATCACCTCAATACTTTTAGGTTTAGGGCCGATAAAAGCGATACCGGCGTCTTCCACCATTTGAGCAAATATGGCGTTTTCACTCAAAAAACCGTAGCCCGGATGGATGCCATCAACACCTAATTTTTTCGCCGCTTCAATAATTTTTTCGCCTTTCAAATAGCTTTGTGAGGAAGGAGCCGGACCTAGCAAAACGGCTTCGTCCGCAAACCTGACATGCGGCGCATTTCGATCAGCTTCAGAATAAACTGCTACCGTGGATATGCCCATGCGTCGGGCTGTTTTCATTACCCGAAGGGCAATTTCACCCCGGTTTGCGACTAAAATTTTTTTCATAGGGCGACCACGTCGGTTTATTTTTTTAATTCTTTGGCCCAGGAATCCTTGAGCGTAACAGTGCGATTGAATACCAGGTTGGTTGTTGTTGAGTCAGGGTCCAGACAAAAATATCCCAGTCGGGTAAACTGAAAGCGTTCGCCTGCCTTTGCTTCAGCCAAAGCAGGTTCAATATATGCCTGAGTGATCACTTGCAAGGAATCGGGGTTGATGGTTGATTTAAAATCTTCTTCCGCAGCCGGATCTTCAACTTTGAATAAACGATCATATAACCTGACTTCGGCCTGTTGTGCGTTGGAAGCAGAAAGCCAGTGGATTACGCCTTGAACTTTGAGCCCGGAGGTATCTTGTCCGGAACGGCTTTCTGGGATATATGTACAGTGAACCTCCATCAAATTGCCCACACTATCTTTAATAACTTCCTCGCAACGAATGATAAATGCAGATTTCAAACGCACCATACCTCCGGGCGCCAGTCGGAAATATTTAGGTGGCGGGTTTTCCATAAAATCATCCTGTTCTATCCAGAGTTCTCTGGTGAAAGCAAGGGGGCGTTTTCCTGCTTCAGCATCTTCGGGGTTGTTTTCAGTTTCCATCCATTCGGTTTGACCTTCCGGAAGATTTTTGATCACCACTTTCAAAGGGCTCAGTACGGCAAAACGCCGCAAGGCGCGTTTATTAAGGTCTTCCCGGATGCAAAATTCGAGCAAGGAAAGCTCAATGAGGTTATCTCGTTTGGCTACGCCAATGCGGGTAGCAAAATCGCGTATACTTTCCGGCGTAAATCCGCGCCTCCGGATACCGGCAATGGTTGGCATTCGCGGGTCATCCCAACCGCTTACATGGCCTTCCTCAACGAGTTGTTTCAATTTGCGCTTGCTCATTACCGTATACGTAAGGTTCAAACGCGCAAATTCATATTGTTTGGAAGGAAAAATCCCTAATGTGTCAATGCACCAATCATACAGTTCCCGATGAGGGATAAACTCCAGGGTACAAATGGAATGGGTAATTTTTTCGATGCTGTCGCTCTGCCCATGCGCCCAATCGTACATCGGATATATGCACCACTTATTTCCGGTACGGTGATGCTCAGCATGTTTGATCCGATACAGATATGGATCTCTCATGTGCATATTCGGCGACGCGAGGTCTATTTTAGCGCGAAGCGTACAATGGCCGTCTGGAAATTCTCCTGCACGCATACGTTCAAATAGTGCCAGGTTTTCCTCAGGGGACGTGTCCCGGTATTTGTTGGCGGTGCCTGGCGTCGTCGGCGTTCCTTTTTGAGTCGCAATTTCATCCGGCGATGAGAAATCGACGTAAGCTTTTCCCTTGGAAATCAATTCTTTAGCCCACAGGTACAGCTGTTCGAAATAATCGGAGGCATATAATATTTGAGCGGGCTCAAACCCCAGCCACCTGACGTCCTCGATGATACCCTCTACAAATTCCGTTTCTTCAGTTACCGGGTTGGTATCATCGAAGCGCAAATTGGTTTTTCCGCCATATTTCTGAGCCAGACCAAAATTGAGGCAAATGCTTTTCGAATGTCCAATGTGCAAATAGCCGTTAGGTTCTGGAGGAAAACGTGTTAAAATTGAACTGTATTTGCCGGTGGCAAGGTCGGACTCTATAATCTCTTCAATAAAATTGAGCGATTCGGAGGCTGGTGTTGTTGATTCTGATTTCATATATTGACTGTAAGCAAGCGCAAAGAAACTCAGTTTAGAGGAAACGAATAGCAGGTCATAAAAAGTTCCATGCTACATCCTGTCGGGCATTTCAATTCCCAAAAGGCCCATCCCGCTTTTTAATACTTGCCCAACCGCTTTGCTTAATAACAAACGGAAAGCTTTAGCCTCGTTGGTTTCCGCATTAAAAATACTCAGATCGTGCCAAAAACGATGGTAACTTTTGGCGAGGGCATAACAGTAATTTGCGATCAGCGAAGGATCGAACTCATCGGCTGCTGATTGAATAATTTCGGGGTATTCATGCAAGGCAACGAGCAATTCCTTCTCCTGGGGTTTCATATCGGAGTATTTGGCAAACATCGATAAATCCACACCTTCTTTTTCAATCCGTTGCATCAGCCCATTGATCCGAACAAAACTGTATTGTATGTAAGGCCCTGTTTGTCCCTGCATATCCACCGATTCTTCCGGATTGAAAATCATTTTTTTCTTGGGGTGCACCTTGATGATGAAGAATTTCAAAGCACCCATGCCAACCCTCCTCAGGTTTTCATTTTTTTCTGCCATAGCCACACCGTCAATTTCACCTCTTTCAGCGGATTGTTCTTTTGCAAGGCGGGTTACTTCTGCAATCAGGTCGTCTGCATCTACAACGGTGCCTTCACGTGTTTTCATCCGCCCTGTTGGAAGTTCCACCAATCCATAAGAAAGGTGATGTAAACCGCCGGCATAAGGCTCCCCAAGCCTTTTCAACGTCTCAAAAAGTACCTGAAAATGGTAATTCTGTTCATCTGCGACTACATAGACAAACTGTTCGCAGCCAAGTTCTTTGTAACGCATCTGGGCGGTACCCAGGTCTTGAGTAATATAAACAGAGGTGCCATCCGACCGAAGTACAACCTTATGATCGAGCCCTGCATCTGTGAGGTCAACCCAAACCGACCCGTCTTCTTTTTTGTAGAAAACGGATTTAGACAGTCCTTGCTCTACAATATCTTTTCCTAAGAGATAAGTGTCGCTTTCGTAATAGAGTTTATCAAAACTAACTCCCAAATCGCCATAGGTCTGATCAAACCCTTGATATACCCAGTTGTTCATTTTCTTCCACAGTGCCATTACCTCCGGATCGTGGCTCTCCCATTTCAACAACATGTCTCGTACCTCCGAGCCTAATTTAGAATATTCATTAAACCACTTGTTTTTGAAGTCTTTGAAAAATTCCTTCTCGGTCTGTTCTGTCTTTTTTCGTGTGTTGAATAATTCTTTGGCTATGGAACTTTGTTGCCATTGCTCATATTCTTCTTTGCTTTTTTGTTCAAAAAGTACGTACCAGTCTCCAACAAAATGATCGCTTTTGACTCCTTCGCTTTCCGGGGTTTTACCTTCGCCGAATAATTTCCACGACAACATGCTTTTGCATATCGCTACACCCCTGTCATTGATAATTTGGGTCTTAATAACCTCAAAACCAACGGCTTCCAATATTTTTGTACATGACCAACCCAACAAAATATTTCTGATATGCCCAAGATGCAGGGGTTTGTTCGTATTAGGTGAAGAATACTCAACCATCACCTTTCTGCCGGTAAACGGTTTTTTGCCAAAGTGATGGTTCTCAGCAACCGATTGAAGAAAACTGTTCCAGTAAATTTCTGAAATTTCGAGGTTTAAAAAGCCTTTTACGACATTCCACGATTTGACCAGTTCGACTTTCTCCTGGACAAAAGCGCCAATTTCGCCGGCTGTGAAATCGGGTGATTTTTTAGAAAGTTTTACAAAAGGAAAAATCACCACCGAATAGTCGCCTTGAAAATCAGGAGGGGTATTATTTACCAAAACCTTGGACGATTCGGTCGGCGTTCCATATAAATGTTCAACTGCTTGAGCTACAGCATTTTGAAGGGTAATCTGTATGTCTGACATATAATATTGTTCAATTCGAGGCGCAAAAATAGGGTTTTTCTGCATCAAGGCTGCTTGAGGAATTCATAATTAGCGAAAATGAAAACGCTCCATGTGCAAGTTTGCATGTAACTTTAGAAAGAAGTGTTGTTTCCGACTTCTTTTCCAAACTACACGCTCTTGATCATGGAGCGTCATTTGAATCCCGGGCGACTTCAGCCTATCGGATCAGTGTAGTATTACCTTTGTAAACCTCTGTTTCACCATCTACATATTCAACTTCCAGTACCCAAACATAAACTCCCGGATCCATTGGTTGTCCCCTGAAAGTGCCGTCCCATCCAATTGTTTCATCATTGAATGCAAAGTCCTTTGCTTCATAAACAATTTCTCCCCAGCGGTCATAAATCCTGAAATTCAGGGCTTTAGATGTTTTTTGTCCGTGCACCAACAGCAGGTCATTAACAAAATCACCATTAGGAGTGAATGCAGTAGGTACGAATACTTTGCGTGGTTTTTCTACCGAAACAAGGATTTGATCTTCCGCACGGCATCCCAATGAGTCAATCGCGCGAATTTCAAAGAAGTTGGCATACTCCAGATTATACACACTCGGATTGCTGCAATCCATACAACTCAACCATGTACTGTCTTCAACTGACCAACTTAAAGCATAAGGGCCCCGGTCGCCAGTAACGACTGCCAACAATTGCGTGTCTTGTCCAAGCAAAATAGTGATATTAGGTCCTAAGTCTACAACCAAAGGGTCGGGCTGTGACAACTCAACGACAGTCAATTCGGTGATACAGCCATTGTTATCCTTGATTTTTGGCACATAATCGCCTGCCACCAAACCAATTTGAATACTTGAGCCATTGTATGGGGCATTGTTTAAAGTATACCTGTATGGGGGCGTTCCGCCGGCCGGAGTGATGGTGATTTGTCCGTTATGGTCGCCAAAACACAGCGGTTCCTTCAAACTTACTTCGCCAGAAACGGGTGTTTCCGGTTGTACTATTTCATCTGTTTTAATTTCAGTACATCCGTTGGCATCAGTTACTGTCAGTCTGATTTCGCCCGCCGCAAGGTCTCTGATATCACTGTTTTGAATACCATTCCCCCAAACATATTGATAAGGCGGCGTACCGCCATTGAATCCAGCGCGTGCACTGCCATTAGTTTCGCCAAAGCATTTGACATTTACCGGAAAAATATCGGCAATCAATTGGGTTGGTTCCTCAATCACGACAATGGCTACATCAGGGCAGCCAAAAGCATCAGTGATAGTAACCTTGTTTTGACCAGCGCGCAAGCCCGTTCCAACGGAATCTGTTGGTGTTGTACTGTTCGCCCAAAACCACTGATACGGCGCCGAACCTCCAAAAGCGTTGGCGGATGCCCAACCGGTAGATTCGCCAAAGCATTTTACATGACCCATACCTGTAATCTGAGCTTCTACTTCTGCCGGATTACCCATTGTAAATGAATGAGTTGCCGTACATCCATCTGCGTCGGAAACGGTTACCTGATAAGTCTGATTTGCCTGCAGGTTGGATGCGGTCACGGAAAATTGAGTAGGGGTTGTATTCCAACGATAAGTGAACCCTGTCGGATTAGCCGGATCTATACCGTAATAAATGGAGGTAACAGTCGCTGAGCCGTCGGAGCCATCGTGGCAACGAGGGAGGGTCGGTTGGGCAAAGGCATTTAACTGCGACTTTTGTGGAACCAACGTTTCCCCAACAACGGTGCACCCTTTTTCGTCAGTTACAGTAACGTGATATTTGTTGGCACTTAAACCTGAAGCCGTGCTGCCTGTCTGGGCGCCGGCATCCCACAAATAGGTAAAGTTCCCATTTCCTCCTGATGGAATTACTGAAACTGTACCGTTTTCAGCCAAAAAACAAATGGTATCTGCAACGGCCGGCAAGGTCAAAACAATCGGACTTGGCTCGCCAACTACGGAGTTAACCACTTTTGTACAGCCATTTTGGTCAGTAATTGTAGCTATATAGCTGCCGGCAAAAAGATCAATAATATCCGGTGTGTTTCCTGTGAATCCGGCTGGCCCTTGCCAAAAAGTTGAATAACCGGGTGTTCCGCCTGCCAAATCCAGATGCAATTCTCCGTTGTTTTCCCCGGAGCATCGCACTTGTTGTTGTGTAGCAAAGGCGGTCAATTCACTTGGTTGGGTTAAGGTTTGAACAATAGTTTCGGTGCAACCATTATTGTCGGTAACGGTTGCAGTATATACGCCGGCAATTAAACCATTGATCACAGCACCGGCTTGTCCATTGCTCCAGTTGTAATTGATGGGTGAAATCCCTCCGTTCACCGAAAGGTTGATTTGACCGTTGGCTCCATTGAAACAAGAAACCTGACTAGTGAGTGCAGTTACCTGAATTTGATTTGGTTGAGTGATATTGACCTGACCAAAATCAGTGCAGCCTTGACTGTCGGTTAAGGTCACAACATAATTGCCTGCTGCAAGTGAGGTTACATTAGCATTGGTTTGTCCGTTGTTCCAAAGGTATGTATAAGGAGGTGTGCCTCCGGCGCCAACCACTGAAGCAGTTCCTGTTGTCGATCCAAAGCAATTTGCATTTTGTGAGGTTGTAGTCAGGTCAAGTAAGGGTGGCTGGGTCACAGATGCCGAAGCGGTAGCAGAACATCCGGCAGCGTTGGTAATCGTGACGGTGTAGGTTCCGGGTGACAGATTGGTAGCCACTGCTGTTGTTTGACCAGCAGGATCATTCCATAAAAAAGTATTTGTACCTCCTATATTGGTCGACGCAGATACCTGTCCATCACTGAGTCCAAAGCAGGAAACTTGATCATCGGTAGTTGCTGCTGCAGTCATGTCCGTAACTTCAACAAATACGTCGTCGGTTGCTGTACAGCCGTATATGTCGGTAACAGTGACGTTATAAGTGGTTGATGTTAATGGGTTTACACTGTTGATTGGGCAGTCGACGCAAGGAACACCGCCGGCTGCTGCCCATTGGTAATTTACTTCATAAGTAGGCGAAAACGTGATACTCCAATCGAGTATAGTTCCGGAAAAAGAAACAAAATCGTCGGTTGCCTGAAGTTGCCAGGCGCCGTTTGATGGGCGATTTGGCGTATCCCAGAGGTCGCTCCACGCGCCTTCGGGCAAAAAATCACCGGTAAATGGTGCGGCACTTGCAGGAGCTTGCGGCCCTGGGAAATTTATTGGAATTGCTGCATTGGGCGTAAAACAAGTATTGGTATAGTTATCACCCGAGCCCCCATTGTCAGTAGATAATTCGAGAATCTGACCGCCTGGGGAGATTAGGAACAAATCCAGGTCATCGTCGTATGGATGTGCAATATTCACGCAAACGGAGCGAATCAAGCCTGGGCCAAGTTTGGTTGGTTGTACGCCGGTGACATTCAGACTGGAGTTGATGGCCGGGTATTCATCCGGAATTGCAACGTCGGTGTTATTGCTGAATACGGGCGGCGGCGGTGTAGCAATAGGCACAGTAGCATTCAGGGTAATGGCAGCCCCAGGTGTACAAACTGTAGTATCCTGCATGGCGGAGGGTACCAAAAGTTTGTCTTTAATGGTAAGATAAACGGTATCCCAGTGGCAGGCATCTACACGTACCCGAATTCCTACGGTTTCATTGGCTTCTACTTGATTATCTTCAAGGGCAGGTACGTTTACGGTAAGTTGGGTTTGGCCGGCAGGAATATTTAAATTCCCGGTTAGGTTTGAAAAGTCTACTCCCTGCGTTGCATTTCCTAGTAAACTGTAATTGATCGGGAAATTTTGGGTAAGTGGTTGCGTAAGCGAAAAAGTAACCGTTGCTGGCGTACATCCTTCTGCAATGGAACCGTCAGCGCCTGGCGTATTCACGGCTACCCGTAATGCAGCGGTTCCAAAACTTCTGGCTTCAAGAAACACACCTGAATCATATGCGGAATCGAATACGTCTGCTATGGCAAGTTTGATGGTGTAGGCTTGGCAGGGCTGAACAACCGCCATCGCTGTAAATACATCGGTAAACCCATCGTATACCGGTTGTTGCATGGTGTTGGCGTTGCTGTTGTAGTACTGCGAATTGAAGGGGAAACAGGGGTCAGGATTTGGGTTGTTTTGATCGTTGTACGGATGTATATTGTTAATGGAAACCGGCAGATTTGTACCAGGTATTTTAGCAATATTGGTTGGAGTCGGATATCCGGGGCCCTGGATAAAAAAGCCGAACACATCATTAAAATTGGTACAGGAATACTCCGGATACTCTTCAGAAGCAAAACAATAGCGGAATCTCAACGTATCAGCTGTAGGAATAAAAGAAATAGTATACACTGCTACGTCCCGGAGTGCTGAAGTTGCAATAGAACCTAAATTGGCATCGGTTGCAGTACTGCCATTGCTGTTGCTTGCAAAATTTTGCCCTAAATCGGTGGGGCCAAATCCAAGTGTAGGTTTGGAGGCATACCCCGAAGTCATTAAAATTCCACGTTCAATACCAATGGCTTGCGAACCGCCGGAAAAATAACCCACAGCTCTTGCATTGCCGCTGTAGTTTACACTGAGCACATCTACACCATCCCCTAAAAAGACATTTGAAATAAGCGATTGAGGGGTGTATGGCCCATTGCTGGTTGCATCAATGGTTTGAAGTTGTGCCAGTGTAGTGTAAGTGGAGAAAAAAAATGGGGTTAATAAAATCAGTTTTTGAATGTACAAGTTTGTGCGTTTCATCCGGAAATTGGATTTTGGTTAAAAGACCAGGCTACTTTTCAGAGATTACCCGGTAAGCGGATGAGGATTAAACTGGGTGTTTTTCAATTGGCGCCGAAAAGTAGCATAATTTGATATTTATCACATCCCAATCAAGTAAGAAAAATTTTCAAACGGGCTTTTTTAACAATTTTGCACTTCCTTCAATTGCTCCACATCCGTTTCATCTTCATATTCAATTTCAAATATAGCGTTGAACCTTGTTTACATCCCATAAATTCAGCCTTTTATCTAAATTCCAAAAACATTTATCTTCGAATGAATGTCTTTGCATCGTTAATGTTTTAAACCCCACCTTGAATCTAAAGCTTGATCTGATTTATGCCACAATTTTTGAAATTTTTGCTCGCTTCCTGTCTCGGCACTGCGCTTGCGCTTATCCTGTTAACTTTTATTGGTTTTAGTTGGCTTGCAGGCATGGCTACTTCGGCTACAGAAAAAGAAAAAGTGGCCGTTAGCCCCAATTCGGTACTTGAATTAGATTTCACCATGCCGATTCCTGAAAAGACAAATAACCTGGAAATGGATCCTTTTGATTTGGAAAACGACCATGTTTTGGGATTGACCGACATTGTGGCCACGATTCGCAAAGCAAAAGAAGATCCTGATATCAAAGGAATTTATTTTAATGCAACCTATGTGTTGGCCGGTAAAGCTTCCGCCCACACCATCAGAGAGGCATTAAAAGAATTTAAATCATCGGGCAAATTCCTGGTGGCATATGCCAGCTTTTTTACCCAGGGTTCCTATCACCTGGCTTCGGTAGCCGATAGCATTCTGATGAATCCACAAGGCGCCGTCGACTTCCGTGGGTATTCAAGTATGATTCCTTTTTATAAAGGCATGCTTGATAAACTGGATGTACAAATGAAGATTTTTTATTGTGGAAAATACAAGAGCGCTACTGAACCATTCCGTTTGGATAAAATGAGCGCTGAAAACCGCATTCAAACCAGGGAATACCTCGACGCATTGAACGATATCATGATGCGCGATGTAGCAAGCGGCCGAAATCTGAGCGAAGCTCAAGTGCGTCAGATCGCCAACCAATTCGACGGTTTTAATGCAGATAAAGCTGTTGAAACGCATTTGATTGACCGTTTGGCCTACGAAGATGAGGTGATTTCCTTGATCCGAAATAAAATCGGCTTGAATGAAAAAGACAAACTGAACAAAATCAGCATGGAAAACTACTATTCCGCGCGGGTAAAAAAGTTCGATTTTAGCGCCAGGGATAAAATTGCTGTGATCTTTGCTGAAGGAGCTATATATGATGGTACACAAGGTGAACCAGGACAAATATATGATGGAAAGTATGTTAAAATGTTGCGTAAAATCCGCAAAGACGACCATATCAAAGCGATTGTGTTGCGCGTAAACTCTCCAGGCGGCAGTTCTCTCGCCAGCGATAACATTCTCAGGGAACTTGATTTGTGTAAAAAAGCGGGTAAACCTGTGGTTGTAAGCATGGGCGATGTTGCAGCATCCGGGGGCTATTTAATTTCCTGCCACGCAGATAGCATTTTCGCTGAAGCCAGCACAATTACCGGTTCAATCGGTGTTTTCGGCATGATCCCGATTTTGGATAAAACCATGCGCAACAAACTTGGAATAACGTATGATACCGTCCGTACCGGAAAATATTCCGCATTCGGCAGCACATTTTTCGACTTTTCACCGGAAGAATCTGCGTTGATCCAAAACCGTGTTGACCATATTTATCAGACGTTTTTGGAACAGGTTGCAGAAGGCCGTAAAAAGACACCGGAACAAATCCATGAAATTGCACAGGGAAGAGTTTGGACCGGCGCCAAGGCTAAAGAAATTGGCTTGGTCGACGACATCGGCGGGATGGACCGTGCCCTGGCGGCCGCAGCTAAACTTGCCGGTATTGAAAAATACAGAACCACAGAATTCCCCCAAACAACAACGGCAATGGAGCAATTTATTGAGAAGTTCACCAAGAACAAGGATCGCGACGACAGCATCAAGGCAATGATGATTCGTCAAGAACTCGGCGAGTTTTATCCAGCCTATAAAGCAATGAAAGACTTCAGAAGGAGCAAAGGAATCCTTGCCAGAATGCCTTACGAACTGATCACCAATTAAAAATTATAGCTGAAATTTGATCGGCCCTTCAAATATTCTAGAATATTGACTGCTGCCTTGTCAGATGCACCGCCGCCGCCAAGTAACGTTCTGAGCTTGGCATAGTCTTGTTTTATTTTAGCAGCTTTTTCTTCATTCAAAATTTCGCTTAGGGCGAGTTTCAGATTGGTTCTGTTTAGTTCAGCCTGGATTAGTTCTCTGACCAAAGGTGCTGATGCCACTAAATTAACCAACGAAATGTATGGCACCTTGATCAGCCGTTTGGCAACGTGATAGGAAACAGTACTGCCGGCGTAACATACTACTTGGGGCACGTCGAACAAAGCTGTTTCAAGGGTTGAAGTCCCCGACTTTACCAATGCAGCCTTTGATTGACGCAACAGGTCATAAGTTTGATCTTTTACGAACCTTACCTCGGAGTATGGTTTCATGATTTGTATGTAAATGTCTTCCGGCAATGACTTTGCGCCTGCAACTACAAATTGATATTCGGGAAAATCTGCTGTAACAGATAACATACGAGGCAAAATACGTTGAACCTCTTGTTTCCGACTTCCAGGCAATAAGGCAATGATGGGCTTATCGGCAGAAACAGGCTTGGAAGGTTCGTGCTGCATCGATTGAACGATTGCATCGAGTAATGGATGCCCAACATATGCTACCTCCATGTCGAATTGCTGATAAAACGACTTTTCAAATGGCAGAATGACCAGCATTTGGTCTACATCGCGTTTTATCGCATGCACCCTTGATTGATGCCATGCCCAGATTTGAGGAGAAATGTAATAAATCACCCGGATACCCTGCATCTTGGCCCACTTTGCAATCCGCAGGTTAAAACCTGGATAATCGATTAGTATGATTGCATCGGGTTTATAATTCAAGATGTCTGTTTTGCAGAAATCGATATTCTTCAGTATGGTGCGCAAATTTTTAGCTACTTCAATAAAGCCCATAAAAGCCAACTCCCGGTAATGTTTCACCAAGGTAGCACCGGCTTGTTGCATCAAATCACCACCCCAGGCTCGGCATTGCACGTCGGACGCATGCGCTTTTAATGCCTTTAACAGATTACCTCCGTGTAAATCCCCTGATGCTTCTCCAGCAATAATATAAAACTTCATATCTGTAAAGTAAAAAGAAAGCGGAGTGCGTTTGGCGCACTCCGCTTTCAAAGGTATGTTGATTTGTCGTTTTTTTATTTAACAACAACCCATTGAGTTTGAGCAACGCCTGCTTCGCCTTGCAATACAACACGGTAGCTTCCGGAAGTCAAACGAACTGCGTCCAGAGAAACGAAATGGTCGCCGGATGTGAGTTGGCCAAGATCGCGTGTTTGAACCAATGAACCAAGCGCGTCAAATACCATCAATTGAACGTTTTGAGCTTTGTCCAAACCGAAACGAACTTCTGCTACATCGCTGGCCGGGTTTGGCTGAACTGTGAAGCCGGTCAATTCCAGGTTCTTTACACCAACAGCTGTGCTGATATTCACATTGTCGATGTAAGCGTTGTTTCCATAACCGCTTTCAGCTACAAACCGCACGATTACTTCAGAGCCATTATAGGAGCTGATATCAAAGCTGTGGTTTTCCCATTGCGCAGCAGTAGGGGTAAATGCAGCCGTAGTTGCTGGAGCCGTTGACAAACCATCTTTACCATCGTGGAAAAGAGTGGTCCAGGTGGCGCCACAATCGTTAGAAATGTCAACACGCAGGCTGTCAAAGAATGAAGCGCTATAGTATGCATATGCGTGGTCAAAAAACAGCGTGGTAGTTCCGGTAGATTGAGTTAAATCTATTTTAGGAGAAATCAGCTCAGTGTTCGCGGCATCGTAGTCGAACATGTCGTTTTTAGCCGAACGTGTGCTGTTAGCGCCGGCATTGGTTGCCAGTTTCCAGCCATGGGTTCCCGCGTTTTGTACGTTCCATGTAGCTGGCGGGAACGCTGCACTTTGGAAAGGTGCGGCAAAAGGCAGTGCGGCAGGCGTAGGGCTCAACACTTTGATATTCATATTCAAACCCTGCGTACGGTCCAGCGTAGCGCCGATGTTGGATGACATGCTTACGATATTCAATGAGCTGTTGGCGGTAATTGTTACGCCGGTAAGAGTAACTTGTTCAGAAGCGCCAGGGGCCAGGCTGCCTGTCCAGTTATAAGGAGTCCACAAACCGCCATTGAAGCTGTACAGAATGCTTGCACTGGTCATGGTGCTGCCGCTGTTATTTTGGATCGTGAAGAACGGAGTGGTACCGGCTGCGCAAGTGAATGATGGCATAGAAGCCACCAATCCAATGCCTGAGTCAGTATCAAATCCGCCTGCTGGCAAAGACTTGGCCGAGTTATAAACTACTTTACCGGTGTTGTTTTGCAACCATGCAGAAGCGCCGATCTGGTTCAGGTCATAGCAGTACAACACAGGCCATCCCAGCGTATACGTTTTAGTTTCTCCTGCAGTGAAATCGCCGGTAGTGGTACCAGCCGCAGAAGGCAACATTTTGCGCATAACTTGATAGAAATCCAGTTCGCCGTTGCTGCCTGGCTGGTTAGCAAAAATGATGTCTTCTTCTACCACCGCAACATGAAGGCGTAGTTGGCCGGTAAGCGCAGTAGCTGAAGTTACAGCAACATTGACAATGATAGAGTCGAAATCAGCTGTAAATGAATGAGTTAATTCAATTTTAACGGGGGAGGTAGTTCCGTACAATGCATCAATTTCAGTGGCGTTGAGGCAAGCCGGTGCATTGGCGTAATATCCGCAATCGTTTACAATTCCTTGTCCGTCTACAAAACCATTTGGAACGCCGGTTACACCGTAATAAGTAACGCGTTGGTCAACTTCTGTTGGGTTTTGTGCATTCATCGGATCAACGCCGGGCCAATCGGTTTGGTACTTGATCGGAGTAACCTTGACGGCATTGTCTTCAAGAAGTTGGTTAAAAGCAGGGTTCTGCGCAGCACAAGGCGGGCAGGAAGCATTGGTGAATTCTTCCACCAGCACACGACGCTGGTATTGTGCAGAAAGGGAAAGGACACATGCAAAAAACAGCAGGGTAGAGATTAATTTTTTCATCAGCAAAAGCAATTAATAGTTGGTGAACAATCTTCGGCAAATGTACCAAAATCAAATTTACCAGTATTCAAATTAGCTATTTTTGTCGGAATATGTCATTCCCCGACAATGCGTATTTTATCTTTTTCGGCATGATTGGAACTTAACAAACCAGAATTTGTTTAGGGGCGGTACTTTTGAGCTTTATTTGTGTAATGATGATTTTTGAACCGAAAGACGTACAGGCAAAATTAGAATTTGATAAAGTTATTGATTTGCTTGAGAAAGAGGCGCTTACGCCAATGGCAGCTGAACGTGTGCGAGCGCTCAGGCCGGATATTGATTTCAAAAAAATTGACCTGGAATTGCGCGAAACACGCGACTATAAACTAGCGCTCGAAAAAAACGATCGCTTCCCGTTGCAGAGTTTCCCGGATATACGCCCCGAATTGCGTATGCTTGAAATTGAGGGATATACCCTTCAAATGGAATCTTTTCAAGGTATTTTACGCATCCTGACGATTGTCCGCGATATTTTCAAATATTTTGGCGCAGGCCCCAAAAAGGATATTTACCCCAAATTGTTTGATTTAATCCGCCCCTTGTCATTCGATGAAGGGTTGATTAAAGCAATCAATTCGGTGTTCGACGAAAAAGGCGACCTCCGGCCGGACGCCTCTCCCGATCTGATGCGGATCAGAAAAGAAACACTGCAGAAAATCAGGGAATTAGACGGGAAATTCCGGCAACTTGTACAAGAATACCGCTCTAAGGGCTGGCTGTCGGATGCTCCAGAGAGTTTCAGAAGCGGCCGGCGTGTGTTGTCAGTGCCAGCCGAGCATAAGCGTAAAATAAGGGGTATTATCCATGATGAGTCTGATACAGGTAAAACAGCATTCATCGAACCGGAGGCCATCATAGAGGTTAACAATGATATTTTTGACCT
This sequence comes from Saprospiraceae bacterium, assembly GCA_016787465.1. Taxonomy (GTDB): domain Bacteria; phylum Bacteroidota; class Bacteroidia; order Chitinophagales; family Saprospiraceae; genus M3007. Next base: position 23,964 of record JAEUUR010000534.1, read on the forward strand.
TGAACAGGAAGAAAAACGCGAAATATTTCGTATTCTTCGACAGCTGAGCGATACAATCAGGCCCTACAGCACACTGATCGGGTCTTATCTTGAAACGCTGGTACATTTTGACTTCGTTCAGGCAAAGGCACGCCTTGCAGTAAGTATGCGTGCCGGTATGCCAATTTTGAAAGAAAAACCAATTATTTCTATCAAAAAGGGTTATCACCCATTGTTGTACCTGAAAAACAAAATCAGCGGAAAAAAAACCATTCCTTTTGAATTGCGCCTTAACGCCGAAAATCACATCCTGGTACTGTCCGGACCAAACGCCGGAGGCAAGTCGGTGGCCATGAAATCCGTTGGATTGAATATTTTAATGTTACAAAGCGGATTATTGATTCCGGTGCATGAATTGAGTGAAATTGGGATTTTCAAAAAAGTTTTTGCAGATATAGGCGACCAGCAAAGTTTGGACGACGATTTGAGTACGTATTCTTCCCGACTTAAAAACGCCAAGGCATTTTTGGAAAAAGCCGACCCTTTTACCTTGGTGTTGGTCGATGAGATGGGCAGTGGTACAGATCCTAAACCTGGCGGCGCCATCGCAGAGGCAATTCTCCGCCAGTTGCACCGAAAAGGCGTTTTTGCTGTCATTACCACCCACTATTCGAACCTCAAAGTATTCGCATTTCGAAATTCAGGCATCCTGAACGGAAATATGCATTTTGACAAAGACTCCCTGACGCCGACCTATGAATTAAAAATTGGCAAACCTGGAAGCAGTTATGCTTTTGAGATAGCTGAGAAAAGCGGCCTTCCCAAAGATCTGATAGGTTATGCAAGGCATAAAACCGGTTCAGAAACAGCCGTCGACGATATTCTGATCGAGTTGCAGCGAGAAAAACAGGAAATGGAGGAAAAACTGCGTGCCGTAACGGATAAAGAACAATCGCTGGAGCGTTTGATTAAAACCTACGATTCCTTGCACCATGAACTGGAAGTAAAACGCAAACGTCTGAAACTTGATCAAAAAGAATTTGAACTCCGTCAAACCGCCCAGGCAAATCGCGAAGTTGAAAAACTGGTAAGACAACTAAAGGACGAAAAAAACCTGGAAAAAGCACAGGAAATTGCCGCTAAACTCCGCACCGAGCGCACGGAATGGGCTAAACAAGTGGATGAAGCCAATTCAGAGGTAATCAAAATGGAAGAATTGAATGCACCATCTGCTTCCGCACGCCCAATGGCAGTTGGCGACTTTGTTCGGTTGCGGGCAGGCGGAGCCGTTGGTCGTATTGATCGACTTCGAGGTGAGAAGGCAGAATTAAGTATGGGGGGGATTTCAGTGACTGCACATTTACGGGATTTGCTGCCTGCGGTAGAACCTACACGACACACCTTAGGCTTCGGATCCGGTGTTGAAATCCAAAGGACGGCTGATTTCGACGGTAAAATCGATTTGCGTGGCATGACCAAGGAAGAAGCGTTGAGGGTGTTGGAAAAATTTATAGATAACGCGCTTTTGAGCAATGCAGCCAGTTTAAAAGTGTTGCATGGAAAAGGCGATGGTGTGTTGCGCAGAGTAGTCCGTCAAAAGCTCAAAGAATACGGGCATAATATTGCTAACATTTATCATCCGGAACAAGACCAGGGCGGAGATGGTGTTACGATCATCGATTTAGGCTAATACATGCCATTTGTAATTGTCTTCAAGCTGCTATTTTTCCGTTTAATTTTTGCCTTCGGCAAAAACTAAACGGGGTTTTATCATATCTTTACCCCAGATTCCTATTCCTCTCTTGAATCAGTTTTAATCACGGACTGTTTATTTCAGTTCTTCCGTGGAGTGTTCCTCAATGCAATACCGCTTCCGTTGAAGCTTTAATCTTTTTGCCTGGCAATGCGTATTTGACGCTTTGCAGACATCTATTTGCCTTTTTAGGCACTAATTTTGATTGAAGTATAGTTCCAAACACTTAATAAAACAACTGTGAGCACGAAACTTCTCCACTTCAGACTTTTAGTTTCTCTTGTTTTGATGTTGACTCTTGGGTCATCACAAGCGCAAGACATCCACTTCTCACAATTTGGCAGCTCGCCGTTGAATTTAAACCCTGCCAATGCAGGTGTTTTTGGCGGCGACATGCGGTTTGTCGGAAATTACCGAAACCAGTGGCGTTCCGTTCCGGTGCCTTACACCACTTTTTCCGGTTCTGTCGAAAATAAAATTTACTGGGCAAAAGCCAAGTACGACCGGTTTTTGACGGGGTCGCTCCTGATCAATTATGATCGCCAGGGTAGTTTGCATTTGACATCCTTGCTTGTAGGCATCCCGGTTTCTGCAACATTTCCAATTGGCAAATCTTCCTTTTTAACCCTTGGTGTTACCCCGGCTTTTGGCCAACGCGCTTTTAATACCAATAAACTTTCCTTCGACGCCCAATGGCAGGATTGTATTTATGACCCAAGCGCACCATTTCGTGAGGATCAATTGTTTTTGAGTCAAAACCTCAAATATTTTGATTTAAGTGCTGGTGGAAACCTCCGCATGCAATCAAAAGGCAAACGCACACGTTTCGATATTGGCGCTGCCTTGCATCATCTAAACAGACCTTACCATGATTTTTGGTCGGTAACACTGGCTAATCCGGGAAATGTGCGACTATACGATAAGCTTGCTATCCATGTCAATGGCCTGATTCAGGTAGCTGGCAATTTTGATTTAATGGTACAGGGTTTGTACCAAAGTCAGGGCACCTACCGTGAAATCGTTTATGGCGCTGGTTTGCGGATGCACCTCAATCGTCAAACTTACCGCGAAACAGCCATTCAAATCGGAGTTGATTACCGCCAGCGATATAATGACGCTCTTATTCCGCGCCTCGATTTTCTTTACCGGGCCTGGCAACTCGGACTTTCTTATGATATGAACAGCTTTTCGGATGCAGAACTGGTTACCAACGGAAGAGGAGGCCTAGAACTCTCCCTCATCTACCGTTTATACCGGGTGAAGCCTATTCCAACTTTCAAAAGTTGCCAAATTATATAAACGCCCTTCAGCCATTTTTTTAATCCGAATCCTAAACCGGTTTCGAAGCAAAGAAATCTAAGCAAAGAGATGATTATCAATCGAATAAGCAAGTTTTTTATTATATTGTTCCTGTTGCATGGCAGCCTGGCAACCGGACAAATCGGAATTTCTGACCGCATCAATGAAGAAAACGATAGGGGGCCTTCTCCAGAAGCGATCGAACAGGCTGCACTCAAAGAGCTCGCCAGGGAAAATTATTATGGCGCCATGCGGTATTACAAAATACTGATCAAAGCCGATCCACTCAATGCCAAGGCACTTAAAGGTTATGGAGAAGCAGCCATCAAATATGCTGCCTTTGACAGTGCCTTAGTTGCTTTTCGCACCCTGGTCGACCACGGACTGACCAGCCCGGATGGTGAGCCAATCATGCGGTTGGCAGAGGTTTATTATCAACTTGGCCAATACGAAGAAGCGCGCGCCCTTTTCAGAAGATACCTGTTTGAAG
>JAEUUR010000021.1 GCA_016787465.1 Saprospiraceae bacterium
GGAGTAGTTTCATGTTTGTAAATGGATTGTGTGTTTTTGTGTTTTGGTGTTTATGTGTTTTGGTGTTTTTGATGACAACACCCGAGTGTGAGAGCCCAAATATAATTGTTTCGCCTGGGTTTGCGATGAAAGATTTGAGTATTCCGAGTATTTGCATATCCTCCTATACAAAGATAAGCCTTAAGCAACACCACCCCCTGCCATTCCGTCACTCCCCTCCCAACTGGCACCATATTCGCTTCTCCCCAAGCCTGAATCCACCCTGCCCGCAAATTTTATCCAAATCATGTTTGAGTTTCTATCCACGCAAAGCGCTGCTACCGACCACCTGAACGGCGCTGTTTCCCGCATCGAATCCAACGACGGACCGCTCCTCGACGCATATTCACAAACCGTCACCCAGGTAGTCCGGTCGTCGAGTAATGCCGTGATGCATCTCAAGGTCGACAAGCCCCAAGCCAAACCCAATCCGCGGCAACCCGACAACATGGCAGGCACCGGCAGCGGTTTCATTATCAGTTCCGACGGGTATGTGGTCACCAACAGCCATGTGGCCGGCGGCGCCACCAATATCATCGCAAGTTTGCCTGATGGTCGCAGCTTTCAGGCGCGCGTCGTAGGCGACGACCCCGCCACCGATATCGCCGTGCTCAAAATCGACGGCGACAACCTGAGCACCCTTTCGTTCAACGACAGCGACCTGCTTCAGGTAGGCCAAATCGCGATTGCCATCGGCAATCCGTTCGGGTTCCAATATTCCGTAACGGCAGGGGTGGTGAGTGCGCTCGGTCGCACCTTGCGCAGCCAGAACGGCCGACTGATCGACGATGTGATCCAAACCGACGCCGCGCTCAATCCGGGCAACAGCGGCGGCCCTTTGGTGGATTCCCACGGGCGTGTGATTGGCGTCAATACTGCCGTCATCTTGCCTGCACAGGGAATTTGCTTTGCCGTGGCGTCTAACCTGGCTAAATATATCGTAGGTAAATTGATTTTGGAAGGGCGCGTGCGCCGCGGATACATCGGCATCGGCGCCCAAGCGGTGCCGCTGCCCGCCAAATGGCTTCAAGCCCTGGAAATTCCCACCAAAGGCGGCATTCAAGTTCAAACCGTCGAATCAGGCGGCCCCGCCGATCGCGCGGGCCTGCGCCCGGGCGACGTGCTTGTTCAATTCGAAGGAAAACCACTCGATTCCATCGATCTGCTCCATAAAGCCCTCGATGAAACGACCATCGGCCAACGAAAAAGTCTGTGGTTTTTACGCGACGGCTCACTCAAACAGGTGGAGGTAACGCCGAAAGAGATGTGAATATTTGGGTGTTTGGGTGTTTTTGTGTTTTTGTGTTTTTGTGTTTGGGTGTTTGGGTGTTTGGGTGTTTTCGTTTGTTGATGAATGAAACAAAAACACTTAAACACAAAAACACTTAAACACTCAAACACCCAAACACAAAAACACTCACTTCTGCACGACAACGTGGCGACTTTCTACGGTTGCAGGAGTAGCCATGCGGAGGGTGTACATACCGCTTAAGCGGTTGCCTATCGTCATTTGAATCTGATGGTTGCCGGCGTCGAAGGAGGCCGTGTGGGTAGATACAATACCTCCATTCACATCCGTGAGCGTCAGGGTTACATTGGTCGGTTCCGGCAGGTAAAACGATGCGACTACCGGCCCTGTGCTTGGGTTAGGCGTTACGGGCATCAGCATGGCTTGCGGCAGGTTGAATTTTTGAACCTGAAGTATAGCAGGCGTTGCTTCTCGCTCCAGGTTATATCCTTCAGCGGTTGCTACGGATGAATCCATGTATAAGGCCTGTTTCAAGGTGCCGGATTGCAAAGCCAGGAATCGCAGGGTGATTACCGGCAGGGCGCCCTCTGTTTCTCCTGTACGGGTATGCCAGCTTACGGCAACCTGGTTTTGTGCGGCGTGAATAGCGTATTTCGCATTCAGTACAGGGGTCACATCCAATAATTGCAACAATGCCGGGTCGGCGCCGAAGGTAAATTGAAATGCCAGCCAGTTGCTTAATTCAGGCGCTTGTATGGTTACCATCACTTCGTTTCCGGCTTCGAAGCGCTGGTTGGCAGCTTTGAAAACGGCAGGATATACTTCTGAACGATCGTCCGCATTGTTTGAGGCGTTGTTGTTGACATCGGCCGACAAATCGAGGTCGCCGGTTTTAATCGCAACAAAGTGCTTATCGGCATTGGAAGCAAGCGGGCACACAGTGCTGATTTTTTCAGGGAAAGTGCCGCTAAGTGGTTGTTGCGGATCGGCGAAAGTGTGGTTCCATGGTACAAAACGCCAGGCAGTATTTCCTGGGAAATTGCTGGAAGCACCGATGATCAGGTTGCTGATGGCATCCGCATCGTTCTGCGTTAACTGGCCATCGTGATCGACATCGGCAGCAATGATGCGGTAAGGCGAGTTCAACAACTCCTGGCCGCTGAGGTGCCAATCGACCAAAAGTGCGTCAAGGGTGTTGATGCCCAAGGCCGGCAAGGTATCCAGGGTTGGGGTAATCGAATAATTGCAGGTGCCGGGTGCTGAGGTGAAGTTGAAATTCCCATCAGAATCAGTTGTGCCTGTAGCTTGTTGGTTGATAGCCTGTAAATTGCTTTTCAGCAACACTTTTGCTCCGGGTACCGGCTCCAGGGTTTCCGTTGAAATATTACCTGTAACAGAACCTGCTGTGCTGCAAATGCCGAAGTGATCCTGCACATTGATGTATGTTTGACAAAAATCGGCGTTGCCGTTTGCATCCTGCGCCCACAATTCGACGAATTGTTGTCCGATTTCATTGCAATCAAACGTCACGGAGGTTTCAAATGCCGGGAAGCCGGTTCCGGCCCCCGCTTTGCGAATGGCAAGTTTGAGTTGGTCGGTTGGGGTGCAGTTGTCGTTCATGTAGATCAGAAAATCGCTGGCCCAAAGGGTAATCATGCCGGTTGGCATGATGTTGACGCTGAGTCCGTTCACACAAACCACGGTAGGCGCTTTGCAATCGCGCACTTCGAAATCATATTTGCACAGGGATTGATTTCCGCATCCGTCGTTGGCAATCCATTCCACTTTATGTACGCCATAAGGCAAACCGACGCCGGTCGGCACTTTGATCTTGGCTGAAACGGTGTCGCCGGAAATTATTTTTTCAATTGGCCAGGCATCCGGTGCGCTGCTGGTGCGATAGGTTTCCATAGAGCCGTTGCCGTCCAGGTCGAGGTATAAACGATAGGTAAGTGTAATGTCGGATTTGGAGCAAACATCGGTCACTTTGACATTCAGATCGATCGGTCCTTCGCAACGATTACCGTATTGGGCAGGGTCGTTGTTGGTAAAATCACAAAACAACACCGGCGATGCCGGGCAATTCAAGAACACTGGAGGCGCGTTGTCAATCACCTTAATGATCTGCGTGTATTGTAAAAAACCGTGGTTGTAGGAATCACCGTTGACGGTAGGGCCGATGTCGGTGTTTGCAGGATTAGGAATGACAGTGGGGCCGGGCCAGTTTGGGTTGTAATCGCACCACCAGTTTAGTTTCCAGGTGCGCAGAATTTTTTTACATCCGCCGGTTGAATTCAAGTTAAAGGCTTCGTCTTTGACAGAGACCCCTACACTGAAATTACAATTCCCGTTATGCTGGATCACAGGCATATCGCTCGTATCGGGATAACCTCCGCAGCTCATAACGGCGCGGTCGTCGGGGAATTTAACGGTGTAATAAAGTTGCTGGGAAAAAGTGTTTGCACAAAGGGCAAAAAAGAAGGCAAGTGAGAGGATTGTTGTACGCATGGTGTAACCGGATTTTTTTATTCGGCGAAGTTACCACACGGATGAATCTGCTTTTGAAAGATTTGTGACAGGTGCAAGACAAAAGAATAAATATACCTGGATTCCAGTAGAGATGGTTCAACGCACAGGGAGGTCTTTTCTAGAAACGATTCTACATCAATGGGAAACAATGTGCTGCCGGTTGCTGCAGTGGTTGCGCTTTAAGCAGGGAATACTGTTAATAAAAATGAGGATTGATTCAATTACCTCATATTATGCGTCGGCCTGAAGGCCGCCTTACCGACGGGCTGAAGCCCGTGCTACCTGAATAAAGCCGTGCTACCTGCATCAGATTCCCATGTGTCGCAGGGTTTCTAGGCTGAGGTCGCCCATGGCCAGGCCGTTGTCTTTTTGGTAGCGTTGCAGTGCCTGGCTGAGCGCGAATGTCCACTGGCTGGTCGGCATCTCCAGGTAACCCAAAGATTTGAGCAGGTTGCTGATTTTGAGGTATAAATTCGGGGTTCGTTCATCGGCGCAAACAACTTCCGTTTCGCGGGGAAAACCACCTTTTTCAACCAGTTTTTGGCATTCAATTGTTTCGTAGTGGAAATCGCGGTAAAAAATGGTGTCGGCCAGCACGCGGACTTCCCGGGTAAGCGCGGGAATTTCAACGAGGCATAAGTTGCCCTCCGCGTTCCTTTCCCATTTGGATTTGGGGGGCGTTATGACAATGGTTTCGGTACGTAATGGAGCGTCGGATTCGGAACCGTTATATATTGGGAATCGAAGGGTTTGGCTAGCATATCGAGCCGGAATGATGCAATTTTTGAAACATTTTCCGCCTTGTTCGCGATTTTCCTGGTGGGATGCCACACCGCCGCGGGTACTGTTCTTTGCAGGCTTTTCTACGGAGTAAACAATACTTTGGCTACAGGCCGTGAAAAGAAATAAGAGGGGCGTAAAGCGAAGAAGGAGGAGGTTATTCATGTCAATTGCCGTTCGTTGATCTGTACAAGGGAACGCAAATGTTCAACTACCCGATCGATTCGGCAAATGGATTAACCTCCCCCCAATATTCTTTTAACAACAATTAACACTCGCGGCTATTTGTTGCCGTAACCGAGTACCCAGCCGATCACTGCACCGCTGAGCGCGCCTTGCACGGCATTCACCACGATGTCGACCAATACCGCATTCAGCGTCATGGTATCCATCGATGCATACGAAAAGAAATTGGCGCCGGCAGCTACTAAAGCGCCGATCCACCAGCCAGCCATCGCGCCGGATTTCAAGGTGGTAATTCCCGCCCAACGACTGTAAACCAGGGCCATAAGCAGCGACCATGCCAGACATCCGACAAAAATAGCCCACATCAGCATGTTTTCGCCACGCATGACAGAACGGGCGGCTTCCGTGGTGTTCGAATCGAAAAATCCTTGGAGCGCCATACCGTAAATCACCCAACCGGAAAGAAATGTGGTGACTGCACCGGCGAGCGCGGCGAGTAAAACTTTGGTATTCATTTTGTTTCGTTTTGTGATGAATAAACAGAGTAATGTGTGGCAAATATACCCACACCTATTAAAGTTGTTTATTTTTTCTTAAAAAAATTATCAATAATTCTGCCTTACGATAATTTTCACTACCACCTGCGTGCCTGCTATTTCACCGGCTTCATCGTGGATATCAGTGATTTGAAGCGGTGCAAATTCCGCACCGCCGCGCAACGCTTCGAGGCGTTCGCGGGTAACGCTCAGGGCGACAGATTGGTGCCCCGGTTTTCGCTCCCTGCGGAGCCTGGCTGCAGCCTCGCGCCCAATGCCGTTATCGCGAATACAGCATATCAACAAAGATTCGGACACCTCAAAGGCAATTTGGATATAGCCTTGGCGGTTCAAATGTGAAACACCGTGTATGACAGCGTTTTCCACAAAGGGTTGAAAAAGCATGGGAGGAATTTCAAGCTCTTCGGGGTCGATTTCTTTGGGCAGTTCAATGCGGTAATCGAATTTGTGCTGGTGGCAGAATTGCTCCAGTTTCAGGTATTGATCGAGGGTTTCAGCTTCGTCTTTCAGGGAAATTATTGGTTTTCGGGAGTTATTTAGAATGCCGCGCATGAGTTGGGCAAAATGACCAATTTGTGCACGTGCTTCCGTACCGTCGCCGGTGCTTACCAACGACTGGATGCTGTTCAGCGTGTTAAAAATGAAATGCGGGTTCATTTGCAACTGAAGTGCTTTCTGTTCCAGTTGCAAAAGATGGTTTTGCATTTCAAGTTTGGCGCGTTTTTCCGATTCTGCCTGCTTTACCCGTTTGATGCGCTGCCTGGTAATCAGCACGGCTAATCCGAACAAAAGTAAGGCAATGCCCAGCTGAAATCCGAGGTGTTGCCAAAATGGTTTCCGGATGCTGAACGGTGCAACGATGGGCTCACTGAAATGAATACCATCCGATGTCGCTTCTGCCCGGAACGTATAATCTCCGGGTTGCAAACCCGCAAAGTTGACGGCGGTTTGTATGGTCAGTGGCGACCATTGAGCATTAGGCGCACCGTCAAGCCGCCAACGATAACGAATAGCATCAGGATGCGCCAGATCAACGGCGCGAAATTCAAAACTGAGGTGGTTTTCATTCCAGGGCAACGATAATCCATCAAACAAGCCGCCCTGCGGATTTGCAAATTTGCCATAACTCGATGCTTCAATCGGTTTATAATAGAGCGTAACCGACTCAAAATGAAGCAAGGGCGCCGTTCCTGCCGATTTCCGGCTGGAGGGCGTGTATTTCATCAGTCCGTTCATCGTGCCGAACCAAAGGTTCCCCTGTTTATCGCAGAAGGCAGCATCCTGGCAGGTTTCAATGCCCAAAAAGCCTTCGTTGCGACCAAAATGCTGGTTGTCCGTCACTTTCCCATTTTCCAGCGCCAACTTTTCCACACCCGATTCACTGCCTGCCCACAAGTTGCCCAATGCGTCGAAAAGCAGCAGATAAATGTTTTCCGAGGCTAATTTTTTGGGTGTTTTCAGCGGCACAAACCGCAGAGGATCAACACTTGCATCGGCTTCAAAAATACCGGCGCCTTTGGTGCCTGCCCATAAGCGACCGTTGTTTTGAATGGCAAAACAACGAATGGGGGTGCCCGGCAACCCGTGCTCGATACCAAAAACACGTTCAATGCGGCCGTTTTGAATCAGTCCCACATTTCCCAACTGATCTGCAAACCAAAGTCCGCCTTGTTTATCCATCAACAAAGTACTGATCGACAAGCCTTTCAAGCCTTCGGATTGACCATAGTTTTTTACGGAAGTAACGCCGCTTGCGTTGTATAAAACCCTGGAAATACCATTGATACCAGCCACCCACATTTCCCCGGCAGCGCCTGGTATTACTTTTTGAATACTGGAAGCGCTTAGTCCCTGCACTTTAAACATCGCCGAAGTGTCGAAAACAACCAAGCCGCGACCTTCCGTACCTACCCAGATTCTGCCGAACTGATCTTCTGCCACGGTTTTGGTTTTTACACCGTCGAGCAGTCCGCTATCGCGTGCAAATGTGGTGATACCGGTTGAATCAAGCACCTGCAACCCTACCTGGGAAACAGCCAATATCAGGCGGTTTTGGTTATCTTGCTGCAAGGCATAAACCCTGTTGCCTGCCAAGCCTTGCATTGCGCCAAAATGGGTAAAAGGTTGGCTTTCCAAAAACTTGACCACCCCGCCGCCGGAAGTGCCCACCCAAATATTTCCGGCATTATCGGAAACTATTGTGCGCACGTAATGGTGCGGAAAGCCCTGTTTTTCCGTGACTTGCGTCCAGCTTGGATCCGTAGGGTTAAAAATAGACAGCCCATTATCAGAAGTGCCCACCCAAACTTTTCCGTTGCGGTCGGTGAGCAAGGTGGTCGGCCAGGCCGGGTTGGCATAACGGTCGATCACTTTTCCGCTGGGTTCATCTACCACCACAATACCACCACCGGCTGAAGCGATCCAGAGCTTACCTTCGCTGATCGTAAAACTTCTGGCGGCATTGGAGTTCAGTCCGTTTTTGGTATTGAGAGAAATTATCCCTTGCCCACCCAACCGAAAAGCACCGGCATCCGTAGCGATCCATAAACCTGAAGGCGTTGACAAAAATGCCCAAACTGCCGCCTTCTCTGGAATGGGAGGCAAGTTTATTTTTTTCATGGTTTTTGAGGCGGCGTCGCAGGCAAAAACGCCCTTGTCGGTACCCGCCCAAACATGACCATCGGTACCTTTTCCGAAACAGAGCGCCTGCACGCCGCGTGATTCCACCGCAGGAATTTTTTCAAATGATTTTCCCTGAAAAAAGCAAATGCCGGCATTTGTGCCTACCCACAAACGTTGTTGGTCATCCTCCCAAAGCGCGTTGATGTAATTGGATGGCAATCCATGTTCAGTAGTTAAAGTTTGAAAATCCAGTCCGTCGAAACGGCAAAGACCGCCGCCTTGCGTTCCCATCCATAAATAGCCCCTGGAATCCTGCAGGGTGGCGAACACCTGGGATTGTGGCAAACCCTGCGCCAGGGAATACACCATAAAATTGGGTGGCTGGGCATGCAAGGCAACTGCCGATAAGAACAGGAATAACAAAGTGAATAACCTCGCCATAAACATCGGTACGGTTAATTGAAGGGCAAATTAAACAGATATGTTGATTCTGCTGACACAAACATACAGGTTGCCGTTCTTATTGACGGGTGTTGTCTATTAAGCGCCGATGCCGATCGATTATCCGTATTCGAATACCTGAAACCGGACTTTTGCCGCAGAAGGAACAGGGAAATGAAACGTAAAAGTATCTTTGTGAAGCAAGCCGGGGCAACCCGCTCTTACAAATTGAAGCACATGACACCAGAAGCATATTACCGGCACGTCCGGGACACTTTCCGGGAAAACGGCAACCATGAATGCGCCCAGATGCAGATATGGTATACCCGTTATCAATTCGATTTTTTTGGATTGAAGATGCCGCAATGGATGGGGCACACCAAAACGATTCACAAGGCGTATGGTATTCCGGAGGGAGAAAATTTAAAACAGCTTGCCCGGCTTTGTTTTGAAGACGATCACCGTGAAATGCACTATTTTGCACTGGAAACAGTGCAAAAATCGCTGCCAAATCAGCCCGACGACTTCATTTATTTTCTGGAAGAACTGATTGTTACACGCTCGTGGTGGGATACCGTCGATTGGATTGCCAAATTGGTTGGTTTACATTTCAGGAAACACCCGCAGCTGACGAGGCCGGTAACCGAAAAATGGATGGACTCCGGCCATATCTGGCTTCAAAGGGTATGCCTGATCTTTCAATTGGCGTTTAAAGAAAAAACCGATGCCGAATTGATGTTCGAGTACATCCGGAGGATAGCGACGTCGAAGGAATTCTTCCTTCAAAAAGGTGCAGGATGGGCCTTGCGACAATATGCAAAAACCAATCCGGAGGCAGTGAAGATGTTCGTGGCAAATACCAGGTTAGCGGCGCTCACGACACGCGAAGCTTTGCGTATTTTGAAAAAAGAGGGGCGGGCATAAATGAAAAACGCAACATGTCACACAAACTCAGGTGTTGCATATTGCGTTTTTCGATCAAGCAGGTTCGTAAAAAACAAGCTTCGGTGGTGAAATTGATTTGGTCAGGAGGCTGCCTGGGTTTTCAAGCTAAACATTTTTCTACCCAGGTAAATTGCAGCCAAACAGAGTGTGTAAGTGAAAGTGGCAGTCATGGTTAACGTCGTCGGTTTTGTGATTAAAAGACCCTTTTAAAACGCGGATCCCCCATTGATTCGCTGCCAGGCATTCGAACTTTTTTTAAAAATTTTCTAAAAGGCAGCAAACCGACCCTTCTAAATATTTGTTTTACAGTTGATTAGAGTCGATATGCTAATAATAGCCCAGACGAACTTGATTCGAAAAAAGAACAAAACGCTGGAAGTATCGTTCTTTTGCAATCAAAAATCACCACAGCCTTACCATGTCAGCCACACTTACATCAGCAACCCGGAACCTCGAACGCAATGGATATTTGGATCTGGAGGTAGATCCCGAACTCGACCTGGTTGCCGCGATCAATCGACTTAAAAAGGAAAAGAATGCCATTATCCTGGCGCACTATTACCAGGAGTCTGAAATCCAGGATATAGCGGATTATATCGGCGACTCATTGGGTTTGTCACAAAAAGCAGCCAGTACCGATGCCGACATCATTGTTTTCGCAGGCGTTCATTTTATGGCCGAAACAGCAAAAATGCTTAGCCCGTCGAAAAAGGTATTGCTGCCCGACCTCAAAGCGGGGTGCTCGCTGGCCGACTCCTGCCCACCCGCCCTGTTTAGAGAATATAAGAAAAAATACCCCGACCACGTAGTGGTCAGCTACATCAACTGCACGGCCGAGTTGAAAACGCTCACGGATATCTGTTGCACCAGCACGAATGCCGTGCAGATCATAGAAAGTATCCCGAAGGATCAAAAGATCATTTTTGCTCCCGATAAAAACCTGGGCGCCTACCTGGTTAAAAAAACCGGGCGCGACATGGTCATCTGGAATGGCGCCTGCATGGTACACGAGATATTCAGCTACGAACGTATCGTCAAACTGCGCAACCGGCATCCGAACGCCAAATTCATCGCCCATCCGGAATGTGAAGCCCACATCCTCGATATGGCCGATTACATCGGGAGCACCACCGGTTTGCTTAAGTATACGATCAACGACCCTTGTACGGAGTTTATCGTGGCCACCGAAGCCGGCATTTTACACCAGATGGAGAAAGCCAGTCCGCACAAAACTTTCATTCCTGCGCCGCCCGAAAATAACTGCGCCTGCAACGATTGTCCGCACATGAAGCGCAACACGATGGAGAAGTTGTATTTGTGCATGGAATATGAAATGCCTGAAATCATTTTGCCCGACTGGATCATCCGCGACGGCCGCAAGAGCATCGACCGGATGCTGGAAGTGTCGGCTGCTGCAGGGTTGGTATCGGGGTAAATGACTTTATTCCCTGTCCACACCATTTATGATATTATACGCCCTCATTGGCCAGCCGCTTACTCACTCCTTTTCGAAAAAATACTTCACCGAGAAGTTTGAAAAGGAAGGGATCGTCGATGCTCGGTATGAACTGTTTCCACTCGAATCCATCGAATATTTGCCAGAATTGCTCCGGCAGCATCCTGCATTGTGCGGCCTGAACGTAACCATCCCGTATAAAGAATCGGTGATCCCCTACCTCGATGAACTCGACGAAACGGCCAAAGCCGTCGGCGCCGTCAATTGTATTCAAATTAAGAACGGTCATCTCAAAGGCTTTAACACCGATGTGATCGGGTTTGAACGCAGCCTGAACGATTTTTTTGACACTCCGACACCTGCGCAGCTCCACCGGGAAGCGCTGATACTCGGTACGGGAGGCGCCGCAAAAGCCGTGGCTTTTGTGTTAAATCGCAGAGGCATTCCTTTCAAGTTTGTTTCTCGAACGGCAAAAGGAGCCAACAACCTGTCTTACAGCCAATTATCCGGGTTGAAACCCTGCCTGATCGTGCATACTACACCCCTCGGAACATACCCTAAAACGGAGGAGATGCCACCCGTTCCAAAATCTTTGTTTTTAAAAGGTCAAATCGTATATGATCTGGTATACAATCCCGCCGAAACACTACTTTTGCGCGAAGCGAAACGGCACGGCGCTCAAACGCAAAACGGCCTTGAAATGCTGATCGGCCAGGCAGAAGCAGCCTGGAAAATTTGGAATGAGGCGGAAGGGCGTTGATCGTTGTTGGTTGTTTGTTCCGGTAGCACCGGCTTCAGCCGGTCCGGACGAGACCTTTTAAGGTCGAGTATAACACCGTACCATACACGATTTCAGCCCTCAAGGGCCTCATCCGGACCGGCTGAAGCCGGTGCTACCTGAAACAACGTACAACAGATCATGAATATAGATTTTTCCAATACAGAAATTGCCTTTGCCCATTTTTCGGATAAAGAATTGAAAAGAACAGCCTGGTTGTTCTCGATGATGAATAAACCCTGGCTGGTTAAATATGGCTCGGCCCTCGCCTTGTGGGCTGTTGAAAACGGCATTCCACCTGCAGAATATATCGTCAAAAAAACCATTTTCCCGCATTTTGTGGGCGGAACCACGCTGCTCGACAGTCAGCCTTCCATCGAAAGCCTGGCTAAATTCAACACCCTGACGATCCTTGATTATGGTGCAGAAGCCAAGGAATCGGAGGTTGATTTTAACCACACAATGAACGAAAACATCCGTGCGATCGACTTTGCCTCCCGGTCGGTAACAACAGTGCCTGTAGTAAGCAGTAAAATAACCGGTTTGGCCCGGTTTGGCCTGCTGGAACGAATACAGTCGGCTGCTACGTTGGATAAGGAAGAATTAATTGAATATAGGAATGTACTCAAGCGCATCGATGCCATTTGCTACCATGCTTCCAAAAAAAATGTATCCGTCTTTTTCGACGCCGAAGAAAGCTGGATTCAGGATTCCATCGACCACCTCGTTTGGTTGATGATGCGCAGGTACAATAAAAAACAGGTGGTGGTGTACAATACGTTTCAATTGTACCGTAAAGACCGCTTGCAGTTCCTCATTGAAAGCTTCGACCGGGCGCAGGAAGCCGGGTTCAAACTCGGAGCTAAACTTGTCCGCGGTGCTTACATGGAAAAAGAAGCAAAACGTGCGCAGGAAATGGGCTATGAAAACCCCATCAACCCTGATAAAAACGCCACCGATGACATGTACAATACTGCCCTCCGTTTTTGCCTGGATCACCTGGATAAATTAGCTGTTTGTAATGCCAGTCACAACGCAGAAAGCGCATTGCTGATGGTAGACATTATGAAGAAAAAAGGCATTGCAGACAACCACCCTCATACCTTGTTCAGTCAGTTATACGGCATGAGCGACAACCTGACCTTTAACCTTGCCGCCGCTGGTTTTCGCGTAGCGAAATACTTGCCTTACGGCCAGGTAAGAGACGTGATACCCTATCTGATCAGAAGAGCGCAGGAAAACACTTCGGTTACCGGCGACGCCGGGCGCGAGCTGAAGCTGATCCGCCAGGAAGTTAAACGAAGAGGCCTTTAATAGCCATGCGTTTCCTCACGCTGTTAATCGTTATCGGATGGCTCTGCGGATGCAACCCTTCCAAACAGGCTCCCGCTCCTGTGCGCCCGAACCCGCCCAAACCGGCGGAAATACCCGTTTCCACGGAGGCCAAAACCATCGCCTGGCTGGATAGTGAACGCCTGATGCCGGTGCTGGAAATGGCCCAGCGGGAAAAAAAGCCCGTTTTTGTGGAGTTTTATGCTTCCTGGTGTGCGCCATGTAAAGTCATGGAAGAGGAAATATTTACACAGCCGGAAGTATCCCGATACCTGAATTCCAATTTTTTAAACTTTCGCGCTGATTTCGATTCACCCTCCGGGCGAACCATTGCAGAAATTTACGAGGTTGAAAAACTGCCTACCATCTTGTTTCTCGACACACAGGGAATTGTTTTGGAAAGATACCTCGGAATGGCTGGTTCAACTACCATAAAAACTTTAGGCGCCTCAGCATTGGGAAAAATGGGGAAATAAAAACCCTCCAATTAAGCATCCACAACCACGATTCCATACTTCGTGAGCGCCCCCATTTTCCCCGGATTATCGGTGAGCAGCCTGACTGATCCTACGTTCAGCCACCGCAACATTTCGGCGGCCGGCCGGAAGTCGCGCGCGTCGGGCGGATAACCGGCTGCTTCATAGGCTTCAGCTTGTTTCAAACCTTGTCTTTTGAAAGTGATACTTTTCATCAACGCCAGATGGCCATTGCCCTTGCCTTCCTGGTCGAGCAAGATGATGATGCCCTTCCCTTCAGACTGAATTTGTTGTTGAGCGGCCTCCATTTGTTCCCTGCAATCACATTCCACACTATTGAAATAATGCCCGTAAATGCAGGAAGAATGGATACGGCACAACACCCGTTCAGCGCCTTCCACATCGCCCTGGATCATGGCGATATAGTCTTTTTGACCATCTGAAAACAGCACCTCTCTGTATGCTCCGAATTTGGTCCGAATGGTAGTTTCTGCCAGATAGTTCAACATGATCGATTGGTTTAGTATCCGTACAATTCCAGCCGGACCGACATCAACAGGTTTTCCATTTTGAACACCGGTTTGGAGTGGCTGGGAACATGATGGGTAATTTTGCCTTTGCTGCTTTGGAGCGCTTCTGCCGCTTTCGGATTTTGAAGAATTTTTTGTTTTATCGCCTCCCGGATCAGGTTTTGATGCTGCTCGCTGCCGTATTGAATTTCCATACCGGCAATTTCAAAAGAAAGGATTTTTTTTCCTTTGCCCGCTTTTTTAGCTTTCATACCCGACAATCCGAATACATGCAGGCGCATATCCGATTTGCATTTGAGGCCCTGCCAAAAGCCCTCTACAGACTGGCATTGAAAGGTTTCTTCCCCAATTTGAATTTGAAAGGGTGTGGTTGCAAAATTTGAAAGGATACGCTCCTTCCAATCTTTGCTTTTGGAGTAAATGTTCATAAAATAAGCGATCTAAATTTGAACCGCCTACAACAAACATGGCTGACAAAAAATTCCCTTTTTAGTAAAAATTGATACCGGAATGAGGAGGATTAAACTCTTTCCAGCGGAAAATGCGGCAACTCGGGCAATTCAATTTGAATTTCATCGTCGGGTTTTACATCGCCGCCATGCAACACAATGGCCATAATGCCGGCTTTACGAATCAGGTTGCCTTGTTCATCGCGGCCTAAAACAGCCGATAGCAGTCCCTCCTGAATGCCGTTAAGTTGGTTACACGGGTTTCTCAACCCCGTGACTTCGATGATGACCGAATCACCGATTTTTAACCTGGTATTCCTTGGTAAGCCCAGCAGATCAATGCCCTGCGTGGTGAGGTTTTCACCCATTTGGCCGGGAGCTATACTGAAGCCGGCGGCTTTGAGTTCAGCATGCAATTCCGAATGGATGAGATGTACCTGGCGCAAGTTGGGCTGGGTAGGGTCTTGTGCCACGCGCGACCGGTGTTTGACCGTTTCACCCATGTGCGCATCGCCTTCCACCCCCAAACCGGCGAGCAAGCGAATGAAGGATTCATTTCGCTTGCTCATGGTGTGGGTTGGACTTTTACTGACGGCAATGACTTTTGCAACCATAAATTAATACGCCTTAGCAAACAAAACGCGTTGTTTGCTGGGTTTGCCGGTTAGCACACAGGCGCCGCTTTCACTTTCCCAACCAAGAGGAATGCACCGGATGGTAGCTTTCGTTTTTTCCTTAATTTCGACTTCCGTTTCGGTGGTTCCGTCCCAGTGCGCATAAACAAACCCGCCTTTATTTTCGAGCACATCGACGAACTCGTCCCAGGAGTCGGCTTTGGTGATATGGTCATTGCGGTAAGCCAAAGCGCGGTCGAACAGATTTTGCTGGATATCGTCGAGCAATTGAGCTACGTGATCGGCAATGTTATCGAGCGGAACGTTGGATTTTTCTTTGGTGTCGCGGCGTGCTACTTCCACCTGATTGGCCGCCAGGTCGCGTTGGCCGAGGCCCAAACGAACAGGGATACCGATCATTTCATATTCCGCAAATTTGAAACCCGGGCGGCTTTGATCGTCATTATCAATTTTCACCCGGATACCTTTGGCGCGCAGTTGCGTAGCAATTTTATCAGCTGCTTCCGTGAGTTCGGGAGATGGTTTTGGAATCGGTACAATTACGACCTGGGTTGCAGCGAGTTTCGGAGGCAGTACCAGACCGTCGTCGTCGGAGTGGGTCATGATCATACCCCCGATCAGGCGTGTTGAAACGCCCCAGGAAGTAGCGTAAACATATTCCTGTTGGTTTTCCTTGTTCAAGAACTGCACATCGAATGCTTTGGCAAAATTCTGGCCCAGGTAGTGTGAGGTGCCTGCCTGAAGCGCTTTGCCATCCTGCATCAATGCCTCGATGCAATAGGTATCGTCGGCGCCGGCGAAACGTTCGTTGGCTGTTTTAACGCCTTTAATGACCGGCATTGCCATCCATTCTTCTGCGAAACGGGCGTAAACATCCAGGATCATCAGTGTTTCTTCCACTGCTTCTTCTTTGCTGGCGTGCGCCGTGTGGCCTTCCTGCCAAAGAAATTCGGCAGTGCGGAGGAAAGGACGCGTGCGCATTTCCCAACGCACCACATTTGCCCATTGGTTAATCAGCAAGGGCAAGTCGCGGTAACTTTGAATCCAATCGCGGTATGTGTTCCAGATGATAGTTTCTGAGGTAGGGCGAACGATGAGTTCCTCCTCCAGTTTCGCTTCCGGATCCACGACAACACCTCCGCCATTTGGGTCGTTTTTAAGACGATAGTGCGTAACTACAGCACATTCTTTCGCGAAACCTTCCACGTGCGCAGCTTCTTTACTCAAAAAACTTTTTGGAATAAACAAGGGGAAATAGGCATTCACGTGCCCAGTTTCTTTAAACATTGCATCGAGTGCATCGCGCATGCGCTCCCAAATACTGAAACCATGCGGACGGATAACCATGCACCCGCGCACCGGTGAATTATCGGCCAAACGGGCCTTTTGAACAATATCCAGATACCACTGTGAATAATCTTCTGAACGAGGTGTAATTTCCTTTGCCATGAATTGATAAAATTGATTGAGTGCCCGGCAAATCGCCCAATGCGCCCTTTTTAATGAATAAACTGCTTCTTTGGTTAAACCTGGGTTAATGCCTCAACAAGAAAGTAACTTTAAAAGGTTTCTTTTGTCTTAATTTTTGACAAAAACAAGTTCACCGGCTTTAAAAAGGGGAAATTATGCTGGCGCAGTTGAAAATTTTAACTAAAATTGCACAGGCTTTTACCTCCTTAACCAACTTTAACCACCGCAAAACTTGCTTTAATGTCACATTAACCAAAAAAAGTGCGCAAAGGTAATATTTTTGACCCTAGAAACTTGCGTGCCGGAAAACTCGCAAATTCAACATCCTCACACCATGAAAGGAAAAAATAGTTCTCTGCTTTGGGTTTTTGTCGCCCTTGTCGCTTCGGCCTTCAGCGCCTCCGCGCAGGACGACCTTTATTACAACCCTTCTACGGATGCAACTTCCCAAACGGTCAATAACAATGATTACCGGGAAGAAAACAACCTGACCCGTCGTTATGAAGACGACGATGACGAATATTACTACGAAGACGACGATGATTATGCTTACGAATATTCTTCGCGTATCCGTCGCTTCCACCGCCCTGCCTATGCGGTTGATTATTACGATCCGTTCTTTGTTGATCTGTATTATTACGACCCGTTCTTCTCTCCCGGCGCTTCCATTTACGTGTACAATTACAACGATTATTGGACCTGGCGTCGCTGGCGCCGTTGGAATCGTTGGAACAGCTGGAACACATACAACTCCTGGGGTTGGGGTAACGGCTGGAATTCCTGGGGCTGGAACAGCTGCTACAATGGATTTAATAGCTGGAACAACCCATGGGTGTTCAATAACTACTACTACGACCCGTACTGGACGTGGAATGGATACAACCCATATTATAACAATAACTGGGTTACCAACCACTACTACTACAACAACGGCTCGCACCATGGCAACAACGGCGGCTATTCACAACAAACCTATACCGGCGTTCGCCGTCACGGTTCAAGTGTGAATCCAGGCTATGCACGTATTCCTGATAGCGGCGGTCGATTGCAAACGCCTCAGAAGGATGTGCCTGTTGTAGCTACTAAAACAAGCCGCCCCGGCGTACGTACTTCCGGCGATTTCGATCCGGCTGGAACTAAACCAGCAGAACGCGCCAATACCCCTTCAGAAAACAGGCGCCCCGGCATGGATACGCCACGTGGTACGGAAACACCGCGCAGTTCAGAAAAAACAGATCGCACACGCACTTCCGATCCGGCAGGCCGCGTACCTGAAACAGCGCCACGCCGTACGAACGAACCTTCTACCCGCGACACTGAACGCGCACCGCGCAATGACGAAGGCTACAAACCAAGCCGTTCTCGAGAAGAAACTCGTCCACCAGCCCGCAGTTCCGAACCAACACCTTCGCGCCGCAAAGACGATAATGGCGGTTATTCGCCACGCAGCAGTGAAACGTCGCCATCACGCCGTTCCGAAGAACGCCCGGCCTATACTCCAAGCCGCAGTTCCGAAACGCGTTCAAGCACGCCAAGCCGCAGCAGTGAAACCCGTCAGAGTTCGCCTAGCCCGCGTTCATACGATTCCGGAAACTCTTCCCGCAGCAGCAGCCCTTCAAACAGTGGCGGAAGCAGCCGTTCCTCTTCTTCCGGTTCCAGCAGCGGCGGATCGAGCAAAAGCAGCAAATCCGGCGGACGGAATTAAAGTAAACCGGTTGGTGTGGTTCACTTGATGGGTTTCATCGGTTGTTTCCTGAACGTATCCGTTTGTTGACCCATTAATCCATGGCGAATCAATCGACCAAAACCATAGGTGGAATAGCAGTATTGACTGTTCCACCTATTTTTTTAGCCTGACCATTAAATTACACATACAACCATGAAAAAATATATCCTGACAAGTTTTGTCTATACCCTGGTCACGATTTCAATATCAGCCCAAACAGTGGGCGATGTACTCCGGTACTCCTACCTCCAACCCGGTGGAACTGCACGCGCCACCGGAGCCGGCGGCGCTTTTGGCGCATTGGGCGCAGAATTTGCATCCCTCAGTCAAAACCCGGCAGGTATTGCACTTTTCCGGAGTAACGAACTGGTAGTGACTCCCTCTTTGCGTTTTGCCAGGACAGAATCACAACTCGAAGGCGGCTTGCCAATCGATGATGCAAAAAGCACCTTCGCTTTCGATAACTTCGGATTGCTTTTTAACAGCAACAGAGGCAAAAAAAATTGGACAACCGTCAATTTTGGCATCGGCGTAAACAGGCAGAATAACTTCAATGCTTCCATTTTTTATGAAGGCGATGCTGCCGGCACAATTGTAAACGGATTATACGACGATGCCCTGAACACCATCAATAATGGCGGTACAGAAGCTGATTTTTATCCGTTTGATACGAAACTTGCTTATGATGCAGGCGCGATTTTTCAAGATGCCAACACGGGTGAGTGGGTTTCTGATTTTTTAGGAAATGAAAACGCTGTGCTTCGCCGCTCTCAAGCCATTAATACCTTTGGCAAAATGAACGAGATGGTCATTTCCCTCGGTGGCAATTATCAGGAAAAACTCATGCTTGGCGCTACCGTAGGCGTACCGTTTGTTAATTACAGGATTGAAGGCGAATATGTGGAAGAAGACGACCAGCAACTGGTTGAAGCATTCGACCGCCTCACCTACACCGAATACCTTCGCACGGAAGGAGTGGGTGTAAACCTTAAACTTGGGCTGATTTATAAAGTCAACCAGACCTTTCGGGTAGGCGCAACGTTTCATACGCCGACAGCGCTCAGCCTGACCGATACGTATTCCAATACATTTGCCTACGAATATACCATAAACGGACAGGGTTACGGCGGCGATGCGATTTCACCTGATCAAGACGGCGTGTCGGACTATAAACTGCGCACCCCCTGGCGGGCTACGGGAAGTTTAGCCGCAGTGATCAAAAAATTCGGCTTCGTGAGCGCGGATGTCGAAGTGGTGGATTATTCCAACAACAGGTACAATTTCACGGCTGATGTGCCAAGCCAGGAAAACGAAGTGATTGAACGCGCGATCAACCGCGAAATTCAGCAGGCATACAAACAAGCCCTCAATTTCCGTTTTGGCGCAGAACTGGTGCTTGATCAATTCCGTTTGCGGGGCGGCCTCAATTTGTTGGGCAAACCGCAGGCCGGAGAAGAGGGTTACAACACCGCCTTCACCGCAGGCGCGGGCGTGCGCGGCGAATCGTTCTACCTCGACCTCGGATGGAGGCACTACTCCGGACAAGGTTCAGTTCTCCCCTATGCGGGTGCTCCCAAAGCTAGTACCGACAACGTCACTAATGATATTCTACTGACGCTCGGGTTTAAGTTTTAAAAAATAAGTTCGAATTTTTTTGTTGATAAAATTAATCTTTAAAAATTGATTTTCAACAAATTAAATCAATATTTTTAACGACAAATTGTTGTTAATTTTTCTGCATGAGCCACCCTTTTTGTAGGGGTGGCTCATTTTTTTTGCAGCATTTTAAAGTAAAACCTCGCTGAATTCGTCTTCCTTTGAAATGCAACCAAGTTTGCCCATTTCAATGACAGAAACCGCATCCGATAACCTGAGCCGAAAATCCGGAATCACAGCTGTCGTACAGGAGTACGGGAAGAAATTATTCCGTTTTATCCGGGGTCGGGTGACCAACGATGCGGATGCCGAAGATATCTTACAGGATGTGTGGTATCAGTTCAGCCGGGTGGTGGATGTCGAACCCATCGAACAAATCAGCGGCTGGTTGTTCCGCGTAGCCCGTAACCGGCTGACCGACCGGTTTCGGCAGCAGAAACCACGTTCGCTCGAAGACTTTGTGTATGAAGACGAAGAAGGAGCTGTTTCGTTCAAAGATCTGCTGCTCGTTGAGACTGACAACCCGGAATCCGAGTTTTTGAAACAGGCAATCTGGGATGAGTTCATGGCAGCCCTGGAAGAACTTCCGGAAGCTCAACGCAATGTGTTTGTGTGGAACGAATTGGAAGACGAAACCTTTCAATCGATTTCCGACCGCACGGGTGAGAACATCAAAACACTGATTTCACGGAAACGATACGCAGTGCAATACCTGCGCACGCGTCTTGAAACCATATACCAGGAATTTTAATCGCGGATTACTTTGATTCATCTGATTTCGCTGAAGATTCAGTTGATTTTTAAGGATTTTTTCCACAACCATTTTAAAAAAATAAATCATGTTTTACGAAACATCTGACTCAAAACACCGGAAATGGCGCAAATTTTGGATTTTGGCTCCATTTTTATTCATCGGATTCGCGCTGCTGGCCGGATGGGCGGTGATGTTTTTGTGGAACTACGTGTTACCGGGTACCCTCGGCGTACAACCCCTGGATTTCTATCAGGCACTAGCCCTACTCGCCCTTTGCCGGATTCTTTTCGGTGGGTTCAGAGGCGGCGGCGGGCCAAGACACTTTAACCGACGCCGTCGCGAACAATGGATGAACATGAGCCAGGAGGAGCGTGCACAAATGCGCGCGGAGTGGATGGAGCGTTGCCGACGGAAGGGCGAAACCGATGAAAAATAATTGGCAATTTTTTTCTGATTCATTAAAGTAAAAAACCGCTTCATCCGTCTTCTGCTACATAAGGCGATTCGAACGCCAACCCAAAGCCACATTTTCTTCACCATTTTAACATAAAACAATCATGCGTCCCGCAAGATTTCTTTTCGCGCTGCTCTTCGGCGCGGCAGTCCTTATTACCTTTTTGAAACTGTTGTTTTTCGTAGTGGCCGTAGCCGCAGTGGTTGGAACCCTCTATTTCGGGTTTCGCGCCGCCAGTTACTTCGGTCAATTTCGGGGGCAGCGGCAAATGGCCGGTTATGCTGGCAACTACCCGCCGGTTCAATTAGGCGGAAACCCCTGGAATTATCAGCCACAACAACCGTTTCAATTCAGGCAAAAACAAGGCTTTGAAAAGCACATTGAGGTGCTTTAATACTTCGCGCTGTTTAGCTTTGAAAACAGCCTACGGCTAAATCATTGATAAACAGCGCTCTGTATGACAGCTCTTGTTTAACCTCAGCTTTAACTTTGATCACTTACCATTAAAAAAACAAAAAAGATGTGTCATTTTGATAACGCCCGCCACGCGGGTTTTCAACATCGCGGCTTCGGTCGTTTTTCCCGGCAATTCAACCCCTGGGCGTCCAATATTCCAGTAAACGTACGTGAGAAGAAAGACTGGTATGAAATATTCGTTTATGCGCCCGGCTTGAGTAAAGATGCGTTTCAGGTGAGTCTGAACGGAGACGCGCTGAGTATTCGTTTCAACCCTTCCGACGCAACAGGAAAAGAGCAATGGCTCCACCAGGAATACGTGCAAGCGCCTTTTGAACGTCAGTTTTTGCTGCACGGCAAGGTGGATACCTCCGGCATCACGGCGCGCTACCAGGAAGGTGTTTTGGAGTTGACGTTGCCGAAACTTCCGGGCAGTGAAGGCGTGGATATTAGTGTAGCTTAAGGATTGATTCGATTTTTCGATTGTATCGATTGATTTGAAAGCCATGTTTCGCTTGGGCGGGACATGGCATTTTTTATTTCCCCGGCGCCCGGCGCTCCGTTCCTTCCACGCCTTTCATCGCGTCGCCCAGGCGCGCACGCATGACTTCGGCCAATTGTTCGATATGCGCTTTTATTTCCGGGAATTCGGCGGCTACATTGCGCGTTTCGGAAGGGTCGTTTTCAAGGTTGTACAACTCGATTTCCTTCACACTCCAACGTACGATTTTACCGGGTTGCCCGTCGTGGCCGGGTGTTTCCACATGCGGGTAGTTGTGGGGGAAATACATTTTCCATTGCTTATACCGAACCCCTTGCAATTCATTCAAATTGTAGTAAAAAAAGTAGGCTTCCTGGGGGCTTTGCCGGGTTTTTCCGGTGATAACCGGCCAGCTGTTTTTCCCGTCGATGGGGCGGTCGCCCGGTTTGGCGCGGCATAGTTCGGCGATGGAGGGGAACAGGTCGATGGTCATTAGAGGCGTTTCAACCATCGTTCCTGCCGGAATTTTTCCCGGAAAGCGCATGATACAAGGCTCCCGAATGCCGCCTTCCCAGACCGTTCCTTTTCCTTCGCGGAGCGGCTTTGCGCTGCCCGCATGGTTGCCGTAGGCCAGCCAGGGGCCATTGTCGGAAGTGAAAACCACCAGGGTATTTTCGTCGATGCCCTGGCGTTTCAATTCGGCGAGGATCTCGCCCACCGACCAATCCAGTTCGGCGATCACATCGCCGTAAAGGCCGGCTCCGGATTTTCCGGCAAAGGCTTCGGAAACGTAGAGGGGCACATGCGGCTGCGGGTGGGGCACATACAGGAAGAAGGGCCGGTTTTTGTTTTCGCGGATGAACCGAACGGCGTGTTCGGTGATTTGGCGGGTGAGCAGGCTTTGATCTTCGAGCGTATCGATTACCGTTTCATTTTCATACAATTTCAGCTCCCGGAAGTTGAAAACCGGGCCTTGTTGCGGGTGTTTGGGCCACATATCGCCGGAGTACGGGATGCCGAAGTATTCATCGAAACCTTGTTGGAGGGGCATGAACCGCGGGTCGTCGCCCAGGTGCCATTTTCCAAAAATAGCCGTCCGATAACCTGCCGATTTAAGCATGTCAGCCAGGGTGGTTTCCTCCGGGTTCAGTCCGATTTTACTCTCCGGCATCAGCGCCTGGTGGATGCCGATTCGGTTGGGGTAACAACCTGTGAGCAGGGCAGCGCGCGCAGCCGAACATACCGGTTGGGCGGTGTAAAACTGCGTGAAACGGACGCCTTCGGCGGCCATACGATCGAGATTGGGTGTGGAGTAGTGGGTGGCGCCGAAGCACCCGACGTCGGCGTATCCTTGGTCGTCGGTGAAGATGAGGACGATGTTGGGTGGGCGGTGGGTCGACGCTCTCGACAACCGTTTGGTTTCACAAGCAGAAGTGAGCACCAGCACCAACAAAAAAACTTTAGCAGGAATGAAGTTAGCAGTTTGCATGATTTGGCAAAATTAAAGAAGGAATTCTACGGAATTAAAAAGTGCCCATAAAACTGCTCCGAAAGGGCAATTTCGATGACTTAAGCCCTGAAAGGGCGAAATCTACCAAAGCAGGGTGAAGCCCTGCTGGAAAGACTGGCCTAACAGAAAAGCCCTGAAGGGGCGGAATATGGAAGTGACGGGTGTCGACTAAGCTAAGACAATCCCCTTAAATTCACCGACACTGAACGAAATGGGCGTCATTTTAAAACAATTTAATTCAAAAAATCTAAATTTTTTAAAACAAAATCATCAAAATCCCTTATTTTTGCCCTTTGATTCCAACCGCTCCTTCATGGATTTTAAACTCTCTTCCCATTACATCCCTACCGGCGATCAACCGCAAGCCATCGAGCAACTGGTGAACGGCCTGGAACAAGGGGACCGGGCGCAGGTGTTGCTGGGCGTTACAGGCTCCGGCAAAACCTTTACCATGGCCAACGTCATCGCCAGGGTGAATAAACCAACCCTCGTACTGACGCACAACAAAACCCTGACCGCCCAACTGTACGGAGAGTTTCAGTCCTTTTTTCCCGACAACGCGGTGGAGTATTTCGTCAGTTATTACGATTATTACCAACCGGAAGCGTATTTGTCGGTCACAGATACCTACATCGAAAAAGACCTGCAAATCAATGAGTTGGTGGACAAGCTGCGCCTCAAAGCGACATCCACCCTGCTCTCCGGCAGGCGCGACATCATCATCGTTGCCTCTGTTTCCTGCATTTACGGTATGGGCAACCCGGAGGACTATAAAACCGGTATCATCCGCTTGCAAAAAGGAGAAAAACAGAGCAAAACGGATTTCCTTTTCGCCCTGACAAACAGCTTATACTCCCGCTCGGAAACCGATTTTGTGCGCGGCACTTTCCGTGTCCGCGGCGACACTGTCGATATCAACCTGCCCTACGCCGACTGGGGGGTCAGGGTGGTGTTCTGGGGCGATGAAATAGAAAGCATCGAAACTTTCGAGGTCGAATCCGGAAAACGGATTGGCCTGACCGATATGACGGCCATCTTCCCGGCCAACCTGTACATCGCACCGAAAGATCGCCTGGGACAGATCATCGAGGAAATAAAAGGTGAAATGCAGGCACAGGAGAAATTTTTTGTCAGAGAAGGCCGTTTGCAGGAGGCCAGGCGCATCGTCGAGCGTACAACCTTCGACCTGGAAATGATCAAAGAACTTGGCTACTGCTCCGG
>JAEUUR010000156.1 GCA_016787465.1 Saprospiraceae bacterium
AGCCACAGCCACAAAAGCTTGCTGCGCTTCAAAATCTGCAGGCACAGGCTCTTCTTGCTCTGAGAAAAAAGCTGAACAATAATTGATTTCTGCCCCTGATCGGGTACTTTGATCAACTACACAGATATTGGGTCATTCCGGATTTTCGGAATGGCCCTTTTTTTATGTTTTGAGACTGCCCATGTGCTAGTAGATCGCAAAGCCGGTTTGCAATTGTTTGGTTTGCAGGCGCACTAAGCATGCTTTTCAAAATTTACGATCAAAAAAATCTGCAAATTCTGCGAAACATTCTGCGTTTTCTGCAGAGCATGACAATCTCCATTTCTCTGTTTCGCCTTACCTTGCCTCCATGATCCATACAGACATCAATTTGCAGCAGCTGATTAGCCTCGCACGCGCTGCCGTCACTGAAACTGCCGTTTTCATCAATCATGAAACAGGTAAAGTGCAGGCAGGGCAAATCGAAGAAAAATTCCTCAACGGCCTGGTCAGCTATGTAGACCGAACCGCCGAAGAAATGCTGGTGAAACAACTTTCGGCCATTTTGCCGCAAGCCGCGTTTGTTACCGAAGAAGAAACGGTGGCGCAAACCAGCGAAGCAGGGCTGAAATGGATTATTGATCCGCTCGATGGCACCACCAACTTTCTGTATGGCGTACCTCATTTTTCCATCAGTGTTGCCCTCCAATCAACAGATGAATTGTTGCTCGGCATTGTGCATCATGTACCGGCCAATGAACAATTTTACGCCTGGAAAGACGGTGGCGCCTGGTGCAACGATCAGGCTATTCAGGTGAGCCGTCGCGCTGAATTGAGACAAGCATTGATCAGCACCGGGTTCCCTTACCATAATTTCGAACGGGCTGAAGGCTGGTTTAATGCCCTGCGCCGTTTTATGGAAGAAGGCCGTGGCGTTCGACGCTTCGGTTCCGCAGCCCTCGACCTGGCTTGGGTGGCTTGCGGCCGGTTTGACGTGTTTTTTGAATACGGCCTCAATGCCTGGGATGTAGCAGCCGGAGCGCTGTTGGTGAAAGAAGCAGGCGGTCACGTATGCGATTTCTCGGGCGGCCAGGCATTTATTGATAAAAAAGAAATGCTGGCCACCAACGATCTTTGCTTTGATGCCACCTTTAACCTGATTCATAAAAGCTTTGTTGATTGATTCGAATCAATCGACATAATCGGATCAATCGATACAATCATGAACCGTCTCGACCAACTTTTTCAGGAAAAACAATCCAAAATACTGGCTGTATATTTTACGGCCGGCTTTCCGCAATTGAACGATACCCGTTCTATTTTAAAAGCCCTGCAAAACGGCGGCGCCGATATCATTGAAATCGGAATGCCATTCAGCGATCCGCTCGCCGACGGCGAAGTGATTCAGCAAAGTTCTGCAGTGGCACTGCGAAACGGCATGACCATTGAGCGGCTTTTCAACCAGTTGGAAGGCGTACGGGAAGAAATCCACGTGCCATTGGTGCTGATGGGCTACCTCAACCCCGTGCTGCAATATGGATTAACCGCATTTTTGGAAGCTTGCGTAAAATGCGGAATCGATGGGCTTATTCTGCCCGACCTGCCTGTTGAAGCGTACGAGGCCGAATACAAAGCCGAATTCGAATCTTTTGGAATTTATCCGATCTTTTTGGTGACCCCCAAAACCCCCGCAGAACGGATAAAGCAGATCGCTACAAACAGCAAAGGATTCCTGTATGTCGTATCTTCAGCTACCACCACCGGCGCCACCGGGCAATTTTCAGACGTTCAAAAAACAGCACTTGCCAACATTGCCGCACTGCAACTCGATGTGCCACTCATGGCTGGATTTGGAATCCACGACAACCAAACCTTTCTCGACGCCACTGCGCATGCGCGCGGCGGCATTGTAGGCAGCGCCTTCATCAAAATGCTGCAAAAAGAACCCTCCATTGAACAGGCAGTTCAAAAGTTGATGGAAGCGCTTAATCGATAGTTGTAAAATATTTTTTTCATAATGTAAAATAAACTTTACAAAAAGAAGTTTATACATTACTTTTTGACAAAAAAATTTCACAAACCTTTTGATCGTATGAACCAACAACTTTTGATTGCGCACCGCTGGAAAACCATCGGTTGGTTGCTCACCATTCCAGCGTTGATCGCAGGTATTTATTACATGGCCATAGATGGAGGCGAATACCTCAAAATTACGTTGCCGCCATGGATGGAAAAATTCATGTGGATCGACAACGGCTTTTTTTCACGCAGCACTGGAGCCATCGAAATTGCGATCCTGGATGAACTGATTTGTCTGTTTTTATTCGCGGGTTTGTTGTTGCTCGCTTTTTCCAGGGAGAAAGTGGAAGACGAATGGATCCAACGTGTGCGGCTGGAATCGTTTCAATGGGCTCTTTTGGTGAACACGCTGCTGCTGATGCTGTTTGTCATTTTTGCGCACGGTTTTCCTTTTTTAAGCGTCATGGTATATAACATGTTTACGCCGTTGTTGATTTTCGTGGGCCGTTACTATTACATTTTGCGCTTAAAACCTTTATTCTCAAAAGATTAAACGATGAAAAACAATCTCAGAGTGGAAAGGGCTATTTTAAATATTTCGCAGGCTGAGCTTGCTGAACGTGTTCAGGTTACGCGCCAAACAATCAATGCAATTGAACTGGGTAAATATGCCCCTTCGGCCGTGCTAGCCATGAAAATTGCGCGCGTCTTTGGCAAAAAGGTAGAAGAGGTGTTTGAGTTGGAAGATGACGACTGAATTATAATTTTTTGCCCGACACGCCACTCGCGCAGCCTCCAAAATAGTTCATATACCGCACCTCCAATCCTGCCTGTTCGGCGATTGTTGCAAACCCGCGGCAGTTGCCGAACGCTTCTGTATAAATTCCCAGCATGCGATAGGTTTCCGGATTTCCCAAAAACAATTTACCCAGGCGGGGAATAACCCGGTGCAGATAGAAAAAATACAGCCTGCGCAAAACCGGGTTTTGGGGTGTTGAAACCTCGATAAATGAAAATACGCCGCCCGGTTTCAACATACGGCGGGTTTCGCTTGCCAAACGCTCCAGTTGAGCCTCGTTAAAAGTTTTTAAACCAAAAGTGGAAATCAGGGCGTCGACCGAATTGTCGGGAACCGAACATGCCAACGCATCCTCCACCAGCACTTCCACCTGAATGTTAGGAAACAAATCGCGTCTTTTTTGTGCAAAACGAGTCATGTCGGCACAAAAATCAACTGCAATCAAACTCCCCTCAGGCCCGATTGACGGCAGGATATACGGCCATACTTCACCCTTTCCACTCATCAAATCCAGCACCCGCATACCCGGGCGGAGTTGAAGCTGCGCGGCGCATTGTTTGCGCCACCAAATGGAGAACCCGAAGGATGTTATGGTGTTCATGCGGTCGTAGGTGGCGCTCATGTCGGAGAATAGTTGCGTCACAAACCCGGGGTCGTACATTTCAGGGGATCTGTCCATCATTTTGGCAAGTTGCTGAATTCATGGCGCAAAGGTTTAATTTTTTGATCATCAGGCACACAAAACATATTGAAAGTAAGATCGTTTTAAAGCCGCCACATCCCTTGAAATCCATACGTCATTGTATCTTCACGCCTTGTTCAAAAAAAACAGCTTGATTTGAGACATTTCCTGCCACATTTCATTCAGGAAAATTTCCGAAACGGTATCCTTCAGGGTGAACTGCGCGCCTGCACCATGTTTGCAGACCTCAGCGGTTTCACGCGTCTGACGGATAAACTGATGCAACATGGCCCGGAAGGCGCCGAAGAGTTGTCGGAAGTGCTCAATCATATCTTTCAGCCTACTGTCGCCCTCGTGTATGAGCAAGGCGGTTTTATACCTTACTTCGCCGGCGACAGCTTTACCGCGATTTTCCCTTTCAACGACAGCAATGAAGGTCAGATCGTAGCTCAACGGGTATTACAAACAGCCCAGGCAATGCTCGACCGCTTCCAACGCGAACAAGCCGACCCGGAATCCATGCTGTCGGAGCACCATATCGGACTAAAGGTTGGTTTGTCGGCCGGCGAACTGCAATGGGGCATCGTTGGCGATCGCCGCAAAGCATATTACTTCCGGGGCGACCCGATCGATGCCTGTGGCGATGCGCAATCAAGGGCAGGATCGCTGGAAATGGTTTGCGATGCGCAATTGATTCGCCTGGTACACCCCGATTTGATCGAATCCAGGCCAATCGACAAGAGTTTTTCACTCATCAAGCTCTGTCCCGGGCTTCAGCAAGCACCAGCGCCCAACCCTACCCAACTTCCCGAACCGGATCCCGGCATCCTTGCCCAGTTTTTTCCCAAGGAAGTGTATGAAAGCCAGGACATTGGAGAATTCCGCAATGTGGTGAGCGTATTTCTTTCTTTCGACGGTGTTGACAGCCACGAAGCGCTCAGTCATTTTTCGTCGGTCGTACTCGATCAAAGCGAAAACTTCGGCGGATATTTTAAAGAAATTGACTTTGGCGACAAGGGCGGCGTCATGTTTTGTTTGTTTGGCGCACCCATTTCATTTGAAAACAATACCGAACGGGCACTGGAATATATCGGCGCTATTCAGGAAGAATTGCGCAACCTGGAAACCCTGACCGGAGCCAGGTACCGCATCGGAATGGCATCCGGGCAGGCATTTACCGGCGTCATCGGCAGCGCAGAACGTTGCCAGTATGCAGCCGTAGGTGCGCGTGTAAACCTGGGCGCCAGGCTCATGATGAAGGCGGAATGGGGCCAGGTTATGGCAGATGAGAGTGTTTCGCGCAACCGAAATTTTAAATTCAGCCATACAGGCGACGGTCACTTTAAGGGTTTTGAAAACCCGATTCCGGTGTTTACTCTGACCGGTAGAAACCTGGCAGGCAAGGCCAGTTTTTCAGGAGAATATTTCGGCCGCTCATCGGAACTCAAACAACTGCTCGACATTGCCAAACCACTCCGTGAAAACCGATTTTGCGGCGTAGCTTATATATTTGGAGAAGCGGGCATCGGGAAAAGCAGGTTCAGCTACGAATTGAGGCGCCACCTGCGCGAAGACATGAACCTCACCTGGTTCAGTTGCCAGAGCGATCAAATTCTGCGCAAACCATTCAATCCGTTTATTTACCTGCTAAAAAACTATTTCGACCAGAGCCCGGAAAACGCACCGGAGCGCAACCTGGAATTGTTTGAACAAAATTTCCTGGAACTTCAATACGAACTGACCGAGTGTGCTCACCCCGAAGCCGATGCTGTTCGTCGGGAAATAGCCCGTACGCAAAGCGTGCTGGGCGCCATGGTCGGTATTCAATACGCGAATTCATTGTGGGAACAACTCGACGCCAGGGGGCGTTATCAAAATGCGCTGGCAGCTATGGCCAACCTTTTTGTAGCCGAAGCCTTGCTGCAACCGGTGGTGATCGAACTTGAAGACGCGCATTGGTACGACGATATGAGCCGCGAATTTCTCGCTCAATTCATCCGCCGGGCCCCTGCGTACCCCCTGTTTTTTCTTGCTACCAGCCGTTATGAAGACGATGGCAGCCGGTCGTTTGTTTTCAAACAAACCACACTGGAGGAAATCAATTGCCCTTTCACCGAAGTCGACCTGAACTTCCTACAGGCATCCGACCTGAAAGCTTTTGCTGAATCCAAACTGGGCGGCCAGATGCACTCCGATTTGTTTGAACTGATTCAGCGGATGACCCAGGGCAACCCATTTTATGTAGAACAGATGGTGGAATATTTCAGGGAATCCAAACTCCTGAAAAGCGCCGACGGATTATATCAACTGAAAAATCAGGATGTTCAGATCAATGATTCAGTAAAGGAAATCATGATGGCACGGATCGACCGCCTGAGCGGCCTGGTGAAGGAAACAGTGAAGGCTGCCGCCGTCATCGGGCGCGAATTCGAACTGCCGGTGTTATCCGCCGTAATGGCAAAACAGGAAGATTTTATCCGCCGGAACGGCGATCTGGAAACGGTGCTGCGCGAGCAGATCCAAACTGCCGAAAAATGGCAGGTATGGTACGCCATGAACGAATTGCGGTATATATTCCGCCATTCCTTGCTCCGCGAAGCCGCTTATGATATGCAATTGCGTACCCGCCTGCGTGAGTTGCATTACGACATTGCCGAAGCCATCGAACAATTGTACCCAGGTTCGGAAGAACGATTCGTTGACCTTGCTTTCCACTATGAGCAAGCTGAAGACGAGAAAAATACCAATAAATACCTCGAAAAGGCAGCTCGTTTTTCGCAACGAAACTTCCTCAACCGGCAAGCGCTGGCATTCTTTGGAAAACTGATAGACAACATCGCCGTTAAGGAAAAAAAGAGCAAAAAGATCGTCAAACTTTTGCTGAGAAAAGGCGCGGTGCATGAATTGGTAGGCCAATGGGATGAAGGCGAAATGGAATACCGCAAAGCGCTGGATCGCTCAAAGGAACTCAATGATTGGTACCTCATCGGCCGCAGTAACCGGAGGTTGGGGCAATTGCTCATGCTGCGCGGCAATTATCTGGAAGCCAAAAAACACCTCGACGTAGCCGTTACTTGTTTCGACCTGGCAGCCGATCAGGTTGGAATTGCTAAAACCTACGGAAACCTGGGTACTTTCCACTTCAGACAAGGTGGTTATGAATCCGCCAAAAGTTGGTTTGCAAAGTCGATTGAAATTAACCGGAATTTACACCGGGACGTCGAAAATACGCCAATTGTAGCCAATCTGGGATTGATTTTTATGAACCAGGGCCACTACGACGAAGGCGTACGCTGGCTGGAAGAGCAGTTGGATACCGCCGAAAAAGCATCGGACAAACAAGGCCTTACCAGCCTGTATACCAACCTGGGTATCATTTACCTGGAAAAAGGCGCGCTCGACTCCGCTTTATTGTGCCTTGAAAAAGGCCTGGCCCTTTCTGAAGAACTGGGCAATAAACTGTACATGACCATTTGCATTGGATCCATCGGCTCCGTATGGGAAAAGAAAGGTGATTATGCGCGCGCCATGCAAAATTTCGAACGCGACCTGCAGTTGGTTCGCGAACTTGGCGACAAACAAGGCACTGCGATTGCATGCGGGTTGATTGGCGACCTGCTGTCGGTAATTGGTGAGTTCGACCGTGCCGTTGAATTCCTGGAACAAAACCTGGCATTGAGCCGCGAGCTGAATTATAAAAAAGGCATCGCCAAAGCCCTTAATACCCTGGGCGATACCTGGTTTTACAAAGGCGACTACCACCGCAGTATCGGTTATTACAACGAAGCTATTGAATACGCCAGGGAAATGGGCAACCGCCTGGTACTCGGTTATTCGCTCATAGAAAAAGGACTGGTGCATACCTATGCCGGCGACATCCCTTTTGCCCGCCAGGTAATGGAAGAAGGTCGGGATATAGCCCTGGCACTTGGCAATGCAGAACTCACTTTCGGCGCTAATATCCTGCGCGCCCAAATCATTATTGCCGAAGGCAATCGCGTTGAAGCTTTACGGCAACTTCAGCAATTGCTTGCACTGGCCCGTACTGAAAGAGAAGAAGCAGCGGTGCATTTCGAACTCCGTCGTGTAGCCGACAACCCCACCCCGCACCATATCCGCGCGCTGACGTTGTACAAATCCATGTACGCCCGCACCCCTCAATACATCTACAAAACCCGAATTGAAGAGTTGGAAAGATCATGATACGACCAGCCACAGAAGCCGATATGCCGGCTGTACATGCACTTGTTTACGAACTCGCAGTGTATGAACGCGAGCCTGAAGCCGTTTTTACCACTCCTGAAGAATACCTGCGCGATTTTCAGGCCGGCCGCTTCGAATGCCGGGTGGCTGAAGTAAAGGGCCAGGTGGTGGGCATGACCTTGTTTTACGAAGCTTATTCAACCTGGAAAGGCCGCATGTTGTACCTTGATGATTTCGTGGTGCAGGAAGCCCATCGCGGAACCGGCATTGGCCAGCAATTGTTTGAAGATTTTTTGGAAGAAGGGCGGCGTAGAAATTGCCGGTTGGTAAAATGGCAGGTGCTTGATTGGAACGAACCGGCCGTCCGGTTTTATGAACGCAACCACTGCATCATTGAAAAAAACTGGTGGAATGTAAAAACCTTTCTTTTTGAACAGAGCGGAAAATAACTTAACATTGCATCGGCAACCAAATTTTATTGAACATGAATCTCCGTTTTTTACCCTTTTTTGCCGGCCTGCTGATCGCCTTTACAGCCGTAGCACAACGACCAATTCCCGCCAAACCTCAATCGGCACCCATCCTGATTCTTGGCGCAACCGCACACCTTGGCAACGGGCAAACCATTGCCAACAGCGCCATCGGTTTTGAAAATGGTAAAATAACCCTGGTGGCTGATGCCACCACTATACGCCTCGACCGTACCAAATACAGCAAAATATTCGATGCCAGCGGCAAACACGTATACCCAGGCTTTATTGCCTTGAATACCCGTCTGGGCCTTGTAGAAATTGATGCCGCCAGACCAACGGTCGACTTCTCCGATGTCGGCGCCTACAACCCGAACCTGCGCGCTTTGGTAGCCTATAACACGGATTCGGACGTAATTCCAACCATCCGCTCCAACGGCATTTTGCTGGCCCAATCCACGCCCGAAGGCGGTACTATGTCGGGTACATCATCCGTGGTTCAACTCGACGCCTGGAACTGGGAAGACGCCGCTTTCCGAGCCGACGATGGCCACTGGCTTAACTGGCCGGCTATAAGAACCTCCGGGGGCTTTGGAAGCGGAACGCCGGAAGCGCGTAACAACGATCAATATGGCAAAAATATAGAAGAAATTCTCCGTTTTTTTGAAGAAGCCAAAGCCTATGCAGCACAAACCGCCCCGGAAGTGAAAAACCTCAAATTTGAAGCGATGAAAGGTTTGTTTTCTCAAAAACAGGCGCTTTATATCCGAGTTGGCAATGTGAAGGCGATTCAGGATGCTGTGTTGTTCGCCAAAAATTTCGGTTTTAGAACGGTTGTAGTAGGAGGTGAAGACAGTTGGATGATCGCCGATTTTCTGAAAACCAATAATGTATCGGTTGTGCTCGCACCGCCACAAAGCCTGCCTGGCCGCGACGACGACGATGTGGATCAACCGTATAAAACAGCTGCTCAGCTGCATGACAAAGGTGTAACTTTTACAGTAACCAGCATTGGAGGCTGGCGTCAGCGCAATTTACCATTTCAGGTCGGCCAAGTTTGCGGATTTGGCTTACCCAAAGAAGCTGCTGTTAGCGCAATCACCCTAAACGCTGCCAAAATTCTGGGTATCGACGCCGCATGCGGCTCACTTGAAACCGGCAAGGACGCCACCTTGTTTATCAGTGAAGGCGATGCGCTTGATATGCGTACGTGCATCGTAACCGCCGCCTTTATTCAAGGTCGGGAAATAAACCTCGATAACAAACACAAACAACTGTCAAAACGGTTCGAAGAAAAGTATAAACAATAAACTTACGTGCCCATTTTGTTTCGACACTAGTAACGCGCATCATCCTGGTTTATAATTACGATCATTTTTTAGGAACACGTTCTCCTTCAATTTTGCAGTGGAATTCACCAAATGCATTGCAACATGAAAAAGATACTTGTTCCAATAGATTTCTCGGATAATGCCGAAAATGCTTTGTTTGTTGCAGCCGACATAGCCCGCAAAAGCGGCGCCATGTTGGAACTGCTTCATGTCAACATCGCATCCGTTTATTCAACTCCGCTCTCTGAGTTTTCACCTGCCGTGGGAGCTACATTCGAAGATCGCGACTATGATTCCACTGCATTAACTCAGTTGGAAAAAATCAAGTTTGAACTTTTAGGAAATCCGGAATTTGAGGGTCTAACGATTCAGACCAGGGTCGACGATGGTTACCTGCACAGTGCGATCAAAAATGTTGCAGATGAAGACAAAGCCGACTTGGTTGTGATGGGAACCAAAGGCGCATCCGGCCTCAATGAATTTTTGGTAGGTTCCAACACAGAAAAAGTGATCCGCACCTCTCCTTGTCCGGTACTGGCTGTTCCGCCTGGCGTAGAAAAATTCGACCCCAAAGTTGTGCTCCTGCCTACCACGCTGAAGAATGATCAATCAAACGCATTCAGGTATGTTGCCCAGTGGCAAAAATGGTATCCCTTCCTGGTGAAGGCGCTGTACCTGAACAACCCTTCCAACTTGCCTACCGATGGATCGGCGGAGGCATTGAAAAACCGTTTCGCGGAGGCTGCCGGCCTGACCAAAACGGATGTGATCATGACAAGCGAATCCTTTTTTGAAGATACGACCATTCTTGGTTATGCCGATCAGGTAAATGCCGATTTGATTATCATGGCAACCCACCAAAGACACGGCTTATCGCACATGGTATTCGGATCTATCACGGAAGATACCGTCAACCACTCCCATATTCCTGTGTTGGCAGTGCCTGTTCACTGGCATATTGGCGGATAAAAATTAATTATCGATGCGCTCGATCGTTACCACGGCCTTGGTAGTGATCGGCGCATCCATTTTGGGAATACCGGAACCTGAAAGATGCATAACGCCTTTCATTTCAAGGGTATTTCTTCCAGCTTTTACGTTTCCATCGGGCTGGCTCAGCACCGACTCCCCGGCGCCGGCGCCTTCCATATCATATAAGATTTTAACAAACCCCATGTCCATTTGAGCATTAGGCAGGGTTTTGACTTTTGTGGTAGTTTTCAGTACCGCTTCTGTAGGACTCCAGGATTTAAGGGTGTAGGTGTTGGTGGCGTCCATAGCAATCATCCCTCCTGTTTTTCTTTTAGTTTGCAATTTTTGCCCAACCCGAACAGGTTTTATCGGAATTGAAGTCCAGATATAACGAAACGACTCCATCATCGCCGAATCGCCATAAGAACCTTTGAGCGTAGCCATCATTGGTTCCAAACCAGGTAAATGTTTAACCGGTTCGATCATTTTATCGATCATCTCGTCGGCCCCGGAGCAGGAAGTGACATCACCGTTGCTAGTGGTGGTCATAAACATCCTATGTCCGATCATGGCATCAAACATTTTTACCCGCATTTGCGAGGTATCTCTGTTTGGATCGCTGGAGTCGTATTCAAAGGGTTCGGCCTGGCCTTCCTCACTTTCGTAACGCATATGTACAATATCAATCAACCAGTTGGTAGCGCCTGCTTTGTCATGATCAACCACCTCGATTTTGTAATCGACTTGATTGGTGGAAAATTGGTTTTGAATTTCCCCCATTACTTCTGTAGAGGTTTCTGTAACGGTTTTGTAGCGGTACGTCATGTTGTAACCGGGTTGGTACGACATGCTTTGGCGTAAATTTTTACCTGGGGCGCATGATTGCAGCAACAACAAGGTGGAAAAAGCGACTAAAAAAGGTGTCTTCATGGTATGATTTTAAGTTAAAGGATGGTTGAATTAATTACCTCGCAGGCATGTTCAATTTCTGCAATGGAGATAGTCAGAGGCGGTGCGATTCGGAGGCTTCGGTCGTTGAATAAAAACCAGTCGGTGACGACGCCGTGATGGAGGCAGTGTTGAATGAATTTTTGCACCGTGGCAAAGTTACCCAAATCTACACCAAACCACAATCCTGCATGCCTGAGTTCCTGAATCGCCGGGTGAGTCAGGTTATTTCTGAAATAAGCCGCTTTTTCAGGAATCTGACTGATTAAATCTCCTTCCAGGAGCAGTTCAAGCGTTGCTAAGCCGGCGGCGGCACAAACCGGATGACCGCCAAAGGTGGTAATATGCCCAAGCACAGGATCGTGTGTCAGCAGGTTCATCAAGGCATGTTTGGCTACAAAAGCCCCCAGGGGCATGCCCCCTCCGAAACCTTTGGCCAACAAAAGGATATCCGGAACAACGCCATATTGTTCAAAAGCGAAAAGTTTCCCTGTTCGGCCCATTCCTGCCTGAATTTCATCCAGGATCAGCAAAGTGCCCTGTTCGGAGCATCGTTTGCGAAGCGCACGCAACCATTCCGGCCGCGGAGGAATCACACCTGCTTCGCCTTGCACCGTTTCGACAATCACTGCGGCAACCTGTTCGTCAATCAAATTCAGCCCTTCCTCCTCGTTAAAATTCATATGCCGAACCCCCGGCAGCAGTGGATGAAATGCACGTGTAAAATCATCCGGATCCATCAAACTGGCGGCGCCTTGCGTACTGCCGTGGTAGGCTTTCCGGCATGCTACGAAATACGGCCTGCCTGTCGCTCTTTTAGCCAGTTTCATGGCGCCTTCCGTTGCTTCAGCGCCTGAGTTGACAAAATAAACCGAATCGAGCCCTGGCAACTGAGCTGCCAACAGCCGGGCCAGTTGTACTTGAGGGGCCAATACAAACTCACCGAATACCAAGGTATGCCAGTATTGATCGATTTGTTGTTGAACGGCGGCCGTCACCTTCGGATGCCGGTGCCCAACCACACTCGGGCCGATTCCGGCT
>JAEUUR010000201.1 GCA_016787465.1 Saprospiraceae bacterium
TTGGAAAAACTTGAAAGTGTTCCGTCCTTTTCTACGACAAAATGTACGATGACCATGCCTTCAATGCCTTTTTTACGGGCATCCTCCGGGTATTTGATATTATTTGCCAGGTATTCTATAAGTGCATGTTCTCCGCCCGGGAATTGTGGCGGCGCTACGATGTCGAACATTTCAACGGCTTTTTCGTCGTCCAGCTTAAACTTGATCGGCAGGGTAACTTTCGACTCAGCAATTTCACCGTTTTTCACCGCCGGCACCCAATTGGGCATCGCCTTCACTACTCGAAGCGCCTCGGCAGCAAGATCAGGATGCAGTTCTGGTTTGCCTTTTAATACCTCTGCATCTGCAATTGACCCGTCTTTTTTTACCAAAAAGGCGACAAAAACGGTTCCTTGGGCATTGGCGGCCTTTGCAGAAACAGGATATTGAATTTGAGTGGAAAGGTATTCGGATAAGGGCCCAACGCCGCCTTTGAATTCAGCCGGCGCGTCCTTATCGGCTGTTTGCGCTTGGATAGGGGTTTGCCGGAAAACCATCATAAATAGCAGCACCATAGGCAGCGCCAGGGCAAATTTGATCGCTCGAAAAGGCGAAGAACTAGATTTCATCAACATAACGATTCTTTGTTTGAGTGGTGATTGAAAAAAGTGGTTTACAAGTGCAAGCTGCATTCCGGACTGCGCCTGCGATATCAACAAAAGGCCATATTGTTTTTTATCAGATTTCACCGAAACTGAAGCATCGGCGATATATTCATGTACAGTGCGCAGCGTGCGACGGTACCAATGCGCCAGGGGATGAAACCAGCCGACAATACACAATACCTCAGCAAACATCACATCCGCGCTGTGCCAACCGTGCACGTGCGCACGCTCATGTGTGACCATCATAGGTATGGAGCTGTCAGTAGAGGCAGCCGGAATAAACACCCACCTGAAAAAAGAAAAAGGCACTTGAACTGCGGACGATTCCACCAAAATACACCCGCTATCGAGTGGACGCCTTGTGCCAGATCTGGCTAATTGAACAATGCGAAATAATCCAACTGCCGTGCGGGCGGCTGTAATGCCCATTCCAAGCAAATAAAGTATCCAAACCCAATCGTAGCTCGGCAATTGACCGGCCAAGGTTTCAGCATGCTGCATGCCTACGTGTACTTCAGGTAATAGAAGGAGGGTAGTTTCTTCTATGATAATGGGGGTGGGCAGCGAGGTTTCCGGCCAAAAAGCAAGCAGGAAGCCTAAGACCGCAGTCGCCAGCAAATAAACCCGGTTGGCATTAAAAAAGGTCTCTTTTCGCAGCAACAGGTGGTAAAATGCTGCAAAAAAGCCCCAACAAAGTGTAAGTTTCAAAAGTGTAATGCCCATGGTATTTCATTTTTGTGTTGATTATATCAGCCTATTTCGGGTTTTGTCCATCGAGCCAGCGAATCAGATTCAACAGAAAGGGGGCGTTTTGCCGGGCCTCTGCACTGTTCATGCCTATCCGGTTGCGGTTGGGCCCGCTCAGTTGTGCGGAAAACATGGCGGCCTCTCCCATCACTACTATGCGCCCCTTTCCATAATGCATGTAGGCGCCCTGCAGATAACCTTCCGAGGGTTTTACAGGGGTGTTTTCTTCAAACTGCCAGGCAGTAATCGGCATGGCCAGGGTGTAATTTTTGAGAATCAGCAGCGGTTTGGCTCTTTTGGGCGCCTTGAAAGCGCTACCTGTAAACGTTACGAGCGTGTCGATCCCTTGGGTCAGTTCATTCGCCGCCAGGGTGCCGTTTCCCTTATAAAATCGTTCTACAGCACGGCTCCGGTTGTCGTTGGCGAAACAATTCAGAAACTTAAATCCAAATGATTGGGCCAGTTCCTGGGCAGCGCCGGCAAAGGGCATATGATCGGCAATGAGGAACAAAGCGCCGCCGTTTTTTATCCAATCCTGAACGGATTTGATTTCCTCCTTGGTAAAAGCCGATGGGGTAGGGAGTGTCCAATTGCCCACATTGCTGGCATGTAGGGCATTGGAAATGACCAGAATTTTGCCGGATTGAAGGGCTTTTTCAGAAAATGCAGCGTTTGAAGGCAAAATCCGGAAGCCATCTGCTTGTAGTACCCTGGCAAAAGGGGCATACCTGCCGCCGGCGGTATGAAAATTTTGATGCCACTCATCGATCATCACCACCGGGCCTGTGCCAAATTTGTATGACGGGCGCTCGATGGTAAGCGTAAAAGCAGAGTCGGCCACTTGTTGGCCCGAAATAGCCAGGCTAATTGCAATACATAAGCATCCGGTGATCAGCCAGTTTTTCATAAGTATCCATTTATTTGTCAAGTAACTTTTTTAGGTTTTCCACTTCGGCGGCACTCAACTTTTCCGTTTCCGCTAAATGAGAAACCAACCTGCTTACCGATCCGTCGAAATAGTCGCGTAGTACATCACCCAAGCTACGCTTACCGTAGGTTTCACGGTCGATTAAAGGAAAATACTCGTAGGTTTTACCATAGGCTTTATGGCCCACAAACCCTTTTTT